>NZ_CAURPW010000006.1 GCF_963526985.1 uncultured Campylobacter sp. | reverse complement strand
TAGAGTTTACCAACCTAAACGGAAGCAGAAGACTAAACGCAAACAACGTAGAAAATGTAACGTTCGTAAAGGACAACAACGGTACTCTAGATCTAGCTAATGCGCAAAGCGTGAAGAGTGTGACCGTAGCTAGGGATAGCAACTACGTTAGCGCGACTAACTCGGCCATAGATACCTTAAACGTAGATACGAATAAGGGCGAAGCGTTTGTGACGAACATAACTACGCCGGGACTAAAAACGATAAATTACGTAAATTCAAATCCTGACGAACATCATTATCTTAATTGGAGCGCGGGCACGACAAGAGCGGTTGTAGCGAATGAAGCTACGAAAATAGCTCTAAAAATTGACGCTCGCTCAAACGTTCATCATATAGGTACGGACGGCCCTCCCGATACTCGCGGTGCGTCTGAATACCTAGAAGCCTCTAAAATGAAAAGTATAGATATCAATATCGACAAAAGCGCTGATATAAACAAATACCAAGCCGTAAGTTACTGGCTCAAAGACGCCGTATCGCTCGAGACAATAAACTACGTAAATAAAAACGATGAAAACTCGTTTACGATCAAGGTTAAGACGATGAACGACGATAAATCAAACGATTTTGATAAAGTTCATACGTTAAACGTAAAAACCGGCAATGGTTTCGGTATTTTCGAGACGTATATCTTAGATCCTAAGAGAATAGCTTTGAAAAACATCTCCGAGATAAATTTGGAGGGTGTTGTTCAAATCGACGGCACTTCAAATTCCGATATCGCATTGGGCGAATTAGGCAACTCTAGCTCGCTACGTGGCATAAATTTAACTGCAAAGAATTTAAATGAGCTTAGCACTTTCAACGTCATTACAAATACGCAGGTAAACGCTAGATTCAATCTAAATTTAGAAAATATAAAAGGCAATGTAGCCATAGGCGAACAAGACGCTACCGAAAACCCGACCCCGCTCATAAAATCGGGCAATACCGTAGTTACGGCTAAAAATTTGCAAAAAAACTTTACCTTTGCCAACCTTGACGCCGATACTATAGCTACAAATAGCACCGATAACGTAAGGCTAGTTTTTGACAAGGTAAAGGGCGATGTCAAATTCGGAACTATAAAAAATTTAAGCTCGCTAGACGGAGATTTTAGAAATATAGACAAGACGCTAACGATAGGAAATATTACTAATTCAAAAGCAAACTCTGCCGTATTTTTAAATTTAGAAAATATCAAAAAAGACGTAACGATAGGCGGTACGGCACAGTTAAGTGCGAGCAATATAACCTTAAAAGCAAAATTTCTCGATAAAAAACTATCTATAAGCGGTCTAGATCTTAAGGCAACTCCTAGTAGCGATAAAGTACACGAAGCCAATATCGAGTTAAGCGATATTAAAGACGAGGTAAGAATGTTTGATACTAGTAATTTTACGTCATATAAGGGAAAATTTAGTAATCTAGACAACAATTTGCTATTCGGTGATTTTTATGATATCATGGATAACGCCTCTATAGACTTAAATTTTAATAACGTTAAGGGAGACGTTCTTGTTTCCATGGTTAACTTTCCTGCTAATATAGCCCAAGGCCTTAAATTTAATCTTGTTGCAAACAATCTAGCTCAAAGCCTAAATATCGGCAACATAGGCATCAAAGAGTCTGGTCTTACTAATATTAAAAACGGCTTAGTAAACATCGACGCCGGCAAAACCGAAGGCGCTGTAACCATTGGCAACGTAACGACGGGCGCAGACTCTACGGTAAAAATCGACCTAAGCCAAAGCTTGCAAGCAAATACCGTAGGTACTATAATCGGCGGTAACGTAACGTTTAAAAGTTCGGCCATCAGCCATACTAACGGTTCTAGCAGCGTGAATATATCTCTTGCTTCTACTACCGGCATTAACGTAGATCCTAAAGCTAACGTAACGGGTTCTGTGGGACAGGATAAATTCGAGTTTAACTTTAGAGCCGTAAGTTCGGAATTTGCCGGCGAAACCTACGCCGTAGGCGGAGACCTAGGTGACGGTATGGACGAGTACACGCTAAATGCTACCGTTAGAGCCGATAGACTTAAAAAAATAGACATGAGCGCTTTAAAAAACGTAGAAAACGGAACTATAAACCTAGGAAGCGCGTTGCTCGGTGCTAACAACAAATCTCTAACCGTAAAGGGCACCGACGGCGATGACGTATTTAATCTAACCGGCGTCCTAGCCAGCGGAACCGGCAGAAAACCAAACGTCCTAACCCTAGACGGCGGTAACGGCGTAAATACCTATAATATAGGCGGTAGCGCCATGGTAAACTATGATGCCAACGATGTAAGCAACTATGTATCTATCGTAAATGTCAAAGATAACGATAAGATTAAGATGGCTGCAAATATAGCTGGCGGCGAGATAAAGAAGGTGTCTATGTACCTAGATAACGAAACCAGCCTTCTAAACGCTATAAATAAATTCCTAAACGCTGCCGATGTGTCCACAGCTGCTAATACTACGTACGCCTTTATGTATAAAAACGATACGTATTTGATCCAAGACGCAAACGGAGGACAAGACGATATTACGGTTAACGATAGCTTAATCAAACTAGCCGGATATCACATCGACAACCTAAATCCATACGTCTCGGGTGCTGAGATAACTATATAAATTTGAGCTAATCGTTATGTCGCCGATTATAATCCGAGGTCAAATTTTTGGCCTCGGTATCCGTCTGATATATACATTTTTTCTGTGAGCGGATTTTTTAAATTTTCTATTTTCCGACTTTTTTATGATATAATTAGCGATAGTATTCTGTAAAGATACCCAAAAAACTCAAGAAAACACTAAAAAAGGAGTCCTTAATGGCAGTAACACAAGCGCAAGTCGCCCAGCTTTATGTGGCATTATTTAACAGAGCGCCCGAGGGTGCGGGCTTTAACGCATGGGTAGCAGCAGGCGCTACCAAAACCGTAGCCCAGATGGCAAACGAAATGCTAGCTTCCCCGGCTACGCCGCCTTATTTCGCAAGCCTAGGTATAGACATAAGCACCGATAGAGGCTATGTAGAAAACATCTATAAAAATATCCTAGGCAAAGACTATTCTCAAGACCCAGACGGCATCAATGCATGGGTTAGACACTTACAGCTGGGAAATTCAAGAGGCGATACTCTAGTAAAATTATTTGAAGTAGCAACCTCGGCTGAGGCTAGAGCGGCTGATCCGGTAGCTGCGCAAACCTTTGCAAACAAGACAGAGGTATCGGCTTATATGGCTCAAAAGATCGCTTCCATAGATAGCGACGGCAACGGCGGATACGACTATACGCCGTTTCAAGAGATTATCAGATCTACAAACTCTACGAATTTAGCCGCACAAAAAGCTAGAATCGACGCAATGGCTACCGTTACCACTCACACATTAACTACCGAGGATCAAACCATAACCGGCGGCGAGGGACTAGACGTGTTTAGCGCGGTTTCCAGCTCATATGCAGATAGGAACACTCTAAAAGTAAACGATAAACTAGACGGCGGCAGAGGTACCGACGCGCTAAACGTTGCGGTAAACGATAGCTTTACGGGCTTCGTAGACGGCTATGCGAAAAATATCGAAATTTTAAACCTAACAAACACTTCCGACTCTCAAAGAATTTTTAATGCCGCTAAGATTGACGGATTAAAATCGGTATCCACTACCGGAACAAACGGTATTCGAATAACCGATCTTGCAAGCATCGTAAATTTAACGGTAAACGGCCAAAAAGATGCAACCAAAATAGGTATTATCTATAATACAAATTTAACTAGCGGCTCTAATGATGTGCAAAATCTAACCCTAAATAACGTGGGCAGAGAGACTGCCGTTGCCGAGGCTACAGCCACCGATAGGCATGTAAAGTCAATGAAGGTCGAATTTAACGGTATCGAAACGTTAAACATCACCACAAAAGACGCTAAAAGCTATATAAAAGAAGTTCAAAATAAAGCTATAACGGTAAAAGGCGCAGCGGATCTAGATATCGCAACGAAGGATAGGGATACGACCCCTGCTAGTACGGATTTCGTAAAAAGCCTTGACGCCTCTACTATGACCGGAAATTTAACTGCGGATCTAAGCGATTCCCGCAAATATAGCTCCGTAAAAAGCGGTAGCGGTAACGACACTATAGTGGTTGGCGAGCTTACTGTTAATTCTTCCTCTATCGACGCTGGCGCCGGCACCGATACTCTCCAGGTTAGAAGTCTCCAAGGTCTAAAAAAGATGACGTTAAAGGGCGTAGAAAATATCGAGTTATTGGATAAAAACCCTAGCGGCGTAACTAGACTAGACTTGGTCGGACAAAACGATATAGAGACCCTAAAAGTAGGTCAGCTAGACAATGAACTAGTCGTAACCAGCTCAAGTATCAAAACGGTAAATTTAACTAAAAAAGTCAGCCCTTATGCCACGGATGCAGAAGGTAGCGGCGCAGGTAAAGTCCACGTAAACGATACCTCCGTAGAGACCGTAAACTATAAGATAGATAACGCGACTTCGCCTACGGCTATGGCGGGCAAGATTAGATTATCAGAATCTAGAAACGTTACCGTAAATTTAGACGCTTCAGTCATAACAACTGCCGGCTCTACTAACTCAGATAGCATACTAGAGCTACCTAAAGCTAATACCTTAAATCTAAATGTAAACACTACGGTAGATTCAGGTATAAGTCTAGATAACTCGACCTTGCTAAAAACTGTAAACATAGTTAGCGCAAATCCTAATAAATTTACTCTAAAAACCGATACGAATTCTACAAATATTGCTAAACTAAATTTGACAACTTCTGGAAGCTTTGATTTAGGCAATAACGATACTCTTAAATTCGTCTCCGATATAAACGTAAAAGGAGGCGCGCCTTTAGCAGTAGGTTCTCTTATCGACCTTAAAAATTTAGGTTCTATAAGCTCCGAAAACGGCGTAAGCGTGAAAGTAAACGACCTAACTACTAGTACTCTAGGCGGCGCAACGGTTAAAAATCTTAACATTGGCGATATTACGACAAAAGAAGCTAGCAATGCGGGTGCAAATATTAATCTAAAAAATATCACTAATGGCATAAAAGTAGGCGTAATAAAAGTCGGCGGCGAAGTGAATTTGGTGGCAAACAACGTAGGATGGCTAGAGATAGGCGGTGACATAACCTCTAAAAAAAGCGGGATTACCTTTGACGTTAGTTCGGTTAGACATGACGTTAAAATAGGCGTCGGCAGCAAACTAACGGCTCAAAACGATATCAATATCACAGCTAAAGATGTTGAAGGCAAGCTTGATATAGGTAAGCTTATAGCTAAAAATATCGTAATCAACGCTACTAATATCAAAAGCATCCATGATAGAACCGCTACGTCTACGACTTTAAAAATAGACGACATAGACCACTCTACTCCTGCTGATAGAGTCGTCGATAGCCTAAAGATCACTCTAAAAGACGTTATAAACAGTGGCGGAACTGGTGCTCAGATCGGTAAAATTGACCTAAAAGCAGGTAGTACTGTTGATATAGATGCCGGAAATACTAGAGGTTTGGTAAAATTTAGTGCAGCCAATGAAGTGACGGCCGATAAGGTTTCTATCGACCTAAGCGGTACTATAGGCGCAAACTCTCTAAAGGGCATACAAGCAGACACTATCGTATATAAAGGCTCTACGCAAACGGCACTCGATGCTACTAGCGGCACAGCCGGACAGATAAGCCTCATAGCTAAACAGGATGCAAATTCTAAAGACTTTAACGCTACCGTTAGCGCTTCTGGGCAAAATGACACGCTAAAAGTAGCAGTTGCGACAAAAGTAGTTACTGTGGGTAAGGATCTAAAAACCGTTACCGTCTCTGGAGATATGGGCGAAGGTTTGCAGGATAAATATGAATTTAGCGGCACAAACGCGGCAGAGCTTACGAAGATCGACTTTAGCGGCTTAAGAAATGTTGAGTCCGGTACTATTACAACCGTTGCGGCGAATACTAAAATCGTAAGCATAAAAGGTACTGCAGGCAACGATACGATCGATACTTCTGCTACGCCGTTTGATGCTGCTAACGTAACTATCGAAACCGGCGAGGGTACAAACAAGGTAACTACTGGAACAGTAACCGCTACCAAGCAAGTCATCACGATAAAAGGCGGTTCGGGTAACGATACCTTTGACGTAAGCGCATCAAAGATAGCAGGCAGCGGCTTTGACGGAAGCAGCGATAATCTAAGATACACCGTTATCGAGAATGTAAATGTCGGCGATAAGATTAAAATCGCCGGCACAACTGCTGCTGATATACAAAAAGTTAATCTAAACCCTAACGGTAACGCATATGCGAATTTCGCTCAGTTTGCCAAAGAAACGGGTTTGTTTAGTACGGCTACTGCAAATAATAAAGTATATGCTTTTTCTTATCAAAACGACACGTATCTATTTTATAACCAAGGTGCGGCAGGAGCGACTGGATTCGAATTGAACGAAAATATAGTAAAACTATCGGGCGTAAACATAGCGAACCTAAACGCTTCGCTAGGAACTGACGGCGAAATTACCATCAACGGTCTCTAATCTCTTTTTTTCGGTAGAGCTTGTCTCTACCGATTTTTGTACTTTCTTGATTACGGTTTAAAACTCTTTCCTTAATATTTACCTTATACCTCTACTTGGATTTTAATTTCTGCTTTATGTACCAACAAAATTGAAATTTACAACTCAAAGTTTCAGCTATATTTATAGTTGCGCTATTTGTAAATTTGTCTCGGCAAGTTACTTTGTATACTTTTAATTCGTCGAATAAATTCAAATTTTATAAATTTAGCACTTGCGTCGGCTAATATAGCATGCTTTAGCGCAAAAACAGTAATGTAAATCGCCTATTTAGGCGCACAGGCTTCGTATATTCGTAGTCATAACCCCGTTAATTTTTCAAATCAGGTGGTAAAAGTACGGCGGCTAAGCTCTAGAAGCATATTTTTAAACGTGAGGAGTTTACGGACGTTAGACGCAGTTGGTGTTGATTTGCGCTTATATAGTATCCGCATCTATCCAAATGTCGTTTAAATACGGATAGCGGCAAATTTGACAATAAAGCTTGGCAAGATTTCGCGGCTATGACAAGCTAACGGAAAACATACTCGCAAATCGTGTTTACGGCATTAAGGCTGACGAATCAAACGAGTTTTTACGTAATCTAAAGCAGCAACATCGCTTTTGGCTGCGTGAAACTCAAATTGGGGAGTTTGGAATGAGGTAAATTTAACCGCAGTTTAAGTACCGTACGAAATATGCCTCTAGGGTGATATTTATTTTTCATTTTATATAGATCGGTGCCCTTGTAACCGCTTGTTTTATGCTCTAGGCTACTAGCTGATAAAACAGGCGTTTATTATTTGGATTACGTCCGCATTTCAAGACGGCCGGACAAATTTGCTCTCGCAGCGTCATTAGCAAACGCGGCTATGGTTTTGCGCCCGGCTACAATTACCGAAGCATAAAGCTTGCCTCAAATTTTAAATGCCAAAAGCAAAATCGGCTATTTCGTAAAGCGCCGCAAAAGATGATATTGCTCGTTCTAGTCGTTTTATTGGCAAGTGCGACCGAGTTAGGTCAATATGGTCGCGAGCCGTAGCTACAAAACGGCAAAATAGCGGTTCGCACGCGTTTATACCGAGCTTGCCTAAGCAGTCTTATTGGCTTTTACGGCGCGCCGTTACGGAAATTTTACTCTAAATCACCGCTCTTATCCTAGCAAGACTTACGGCATGTAGCGGCACGCAAGCCTGATTTAGGCTGTTTTGCTTTTTATAACCTAGGCGGCACTTTGGGGTTTTAAATAAATCCAGCTCTAAGGTCATCCACGCAGCCTTTATAAACTTGCCACTTGAGCGGTAAAGGCGGCGCTTTATGACGTATTGCTTTGAGCGAGCGTAGCGGACGTTTATATAAGTGCGACTTCCAAGCATTTTGGCGTACGAGAAATATTTTTCGTACCGCCTCTTTAAATTCGCTCGTAGTTTAAACGGGTGGCGATTTAGTTATAGCCGCAGCGCGTATGGAGGGTACTAGCCGGCCTGGCACGGAGGCAAAACGGCAAAGAATAGCTTGCTGCAAGCAGTTTGCGCGTCTAGAGCGATAAGGCGGCTGCTAAATTTAGACTGCAAAACGGGCCTAGCCTCCAGCAAGAAACTGCACGGCTTGGTGTTTTTGCGGATTAAAAGTTTTCGTCGTAGATGAGCGCTAAGCCTCGCGTCTATAGCAAGCCGTGCTAAATTTACGCTTGCGTCTAATAATCCTCGCAACCAAAGCCGTAGCTACGGCATTTTAGCGCATTTTTATCCGTATAAGCGCGCATGATAGCAACCTAAAACCGCGTATTTGCTAAACCGGTTTAGGCGGTGGTTTTGGATATTAGATTGTAGATTTAGTGCTGTTTTTGTAGCCGTAGCGCAAAATTTATTCGGCTTAAATTTGCGTGCAAAAGCGGCTAATTTTCGCGATACGGCGCAGGCGCGGGAGTCTTAGCTTTTTCTTTGGGCGCGCCGTTTGCGCTTAAACATTAGATAAGGGCAAATAACTGGGGTAGATAAGGCGCTTTTGCCGTGTTTGAAGCAAATTTTGATAAAAGCTTAAATTTACGAATCCTTCAAATTTAAAACGTAAGGATTTTACGGGCGCAAATAGCATAAATTTAAGCTATTTGAGATGGTTGCGAGATGGCGGCGGGCTATGATAAATTTGCCAAAGCGAAATTTGCCCGTTTGCTCGCGTTTAGCGCCGCAAAGTACGGCTACGCAAGGTGCGTAAATTCGTAAAACCCATCTAGTCGCTAGCTAGCATTAGGCGTAGTAGCGCCTCTATATCGCCGCTGCAAGGAGTTATGCCGTAGTTTAGCAGTTTTGCCGTATCGCAGACGAGTAGGGCGGGGTCGTTTGTCCTGATAAATTTGGCATCGCTTTGTACGGCGATATCGCACCCGCTTAAACGGCGTAAAATTTGTAAAATTTGCTCGATGCTATAGGCCTTGCCCGAGCCGATATTAAAGATTTCGCCGTTAGCTTCGAGCTCTAGTAGTTGCGCATATATCCGCACGACGTCGTTTACGTCGTTGTACTCGCGTTTTGGCGTTAAATTTCCGAGCTTTATTGCGGAAGCTTTGTCCCTAAAATGTCGCACGATTTTTGGAATGAGGAAATTTTCGCTTTGTCCCGCGCCCGTATAGTTAAAAGGACGCGCGATGATAAAAGGAAGTCCGCTTCTAGCGATTTGCTCTTCCATATAAATTTTACTTTGGGCATAGACGCTTTGCGGATTTAGCGCGGAGCTTTCGCTCATAGGCGCCTCACCTCCGCCGTAGACGCTAGCCGAGCTTGCAAAGACCGCCTTTTTAAATTTAACGGCGTTTAGGGCGTCTAGCAAATTTAGCGTGCCGATTTCGTTTGCGTTTTTTATCTCGGCGGGATCTGCCATAGCAAACGAAACTGCGGCTAGATGGATGATGTAGTCGAATTTAACTCTAAAGGCGGCTTTTATGCTATCTTTATCAAGCAGATCAAGGTGCGCGTGATGCGGTGCGCTAGGGCTTAAGGCGCCGCCTGATACCTCGTAGCCTAGCCCGCGAAGGTACCGCTCTAAATAGCGACCCGTAAAACCCTCGATGCCCGTAATAAAAACGCGCTTAGAACTCAAATCCCGCCTCGATGCGTCTTAGATCGGCTTTTATCATCATATCGCAAAGCTCTTTTAGATCGGTCTTTGCGCTCCAGCCGAGCTTTTGTTTGGCTTTTGAGGCGTCACCTATTAGCAGATCGACCTCTGCCGGTCTAAAAAATGCCGGATTTATCTTTACGATCACGTCGCCTTTGTCGTTTAGTCCGACTTCATTTATGCCTTCGCCCTCGAATTTTATCCCGATATCTAGCGCTTCAAAGCTAAGCTTCACAAAATCCCTAACCGTGGTCGTTACTCCGGTGGCTAGTACGAAAGTATCGGGAGCCTTGGCTTGCAGCATCGCGTGCATACCTTCGACGTATTCTTTGGCGTAGCCCCAGTCGCGCTTTGCGTCTAGGTTACCAAGTTCTAAAGTCTTAGCCTTTTTTAGGGCGATTTTTGCGGCCGTATTCGTGATTTTTCTCGTGACGAACTCAAGCCCCCTTAGCGGGCTTTCGTGATTAAATAAAATGCCGCTTGAAGCGAAAATATCATAGCTTTCTTGATAGTTTACCGTGATGAAGTGCGCATAAAGCTTTGCCACTCCGTACGGCGAACGCGGATAAAAGGGCGTGGTTTCGCTTTGCGGGACGGCTTGGACTTTGCCAAACATCTCAGATGTGCTGGCTTGATAAAATTTGATGCTTTTATCGACCGTCTTTATCGCCTCTAGTATGTTTAGCGCGCCGATACCGGTGGCGTTTGCGGTGTGAAACGGCTCTTTAAAACTAACGCCCACGAAGCTTTGAGCGGCTAGGTTGTAAATTTCCTCGGGTCTTATTTCGTTAACGGTGCTTAGGATGTTAAACGGGTCGGTTAGCTCAAACTCCACCAAATGAAAATTTGGCTCGTTTAAAATGCCTAGCTCGTTCAATCGCCAAAAATTCGGGCTCACCGCTCGCCTGTATCCGCCGTAGACCTCGTATCCTAGATCTATCAGATATCTAGCCAGGTATGCGCCGTCTTGACCTCCGACGCCCGTAATTATCGCTTTTTTCATTATTATTCTCCGTTTTTTAAATGTTGCATAAAATTTTTATCCGTCGCTACGGCTCTAAATATCCGCAGGTAAAGCCCCGCGATACTGCTCCAGCTGTTTTGGCTTAGCCATTTTGTGCGTTCGTCATAAATTTTAGCATCTATTTCGCTATTTTTTACTTTTTCTAGTTGCTCTAAAATGTGCCAATCGTTAAATCCGTCCGTTTTTATCGTGACGTTTTTCATCTCGCTAAAGATTCTTGACGGCGTTACTATAACGTTTTTGCATGCGCTTAACGCTATCCTGGCCGCCCCGCTGGCTCCCTCGTCGGTTTGCCCGTAAGGCAGCACGATGACATCGCAGTCGCTTAGCTTTTTATTTACCTCCTCTATCGGCAAAAACTCGGTGTTCCACTCCACTTTTTCGTCCAAATTTAGCTTTTCGCAAAGCTTACGGCATCTTTGCAGTTCCGCCTCGCTATCTGCGTTTGCGACGGGGCTAATGATAATTAGCTTCGCGTCCGTATTTTGGCTAAATTTAGCAAAGGCTTGCAGCAGTACGGGTAAATTTTTATGTGCAAAGAGCAGCCCGAAAAATCCTATCCTAAATTTGCCGTCCGTTTCCTTACGTTTGTTTTGCTCGGGTGCCAAATTTTGCGTTCCGTGCGGTACTAGCGTGACGTTATCGGCAAGCCCGAGTAGTCTAAGTGTATTTAGATCGTCGATGCTGTGGACGAAAACTCGGTCGAATTCGTAAAGCGTATCGTGCCAGTTTTGCTGAGTTTGGCGCGGGTAGTTTAGGATTTGCTTCGTGGCGTGAAGCGTAATAAAGCAAATTTTGCCCTGCGATTTTAGCGCGGCAACGTCTGATTTTAACTTTTCGTCTATCTCAAAAAACGTAAAATGGTGTTGCAGCCAGATTATATTTGCATCCGTTTTAAGCTCGCTTAGTAGTTTTTCTCGCTCTATTTCATGGACTTTCACGCCGTTTTCTTGGGCTAGATTAGGCTCCTTAGCGCACTTTTGCTCGCTCCAAGTATAAATTTCTAAATTTGCGCCCGTACGTGCAAGCTCGTCCGTTAGGTATTTTGAGTATTCGGCTATACCGCAAACGGCGTTATACGTCGAAAAATAGGCGATTTTTAGCTCACGCGGCTCATTTTTAAAGGATTTTAGATGCGAGATGCTCGAGATGAAATTTAGCGCGTTTTTCTCACCGAACATCATTTCATCGACTTTGTGTTTTAGCGGCTCTATGTTTGGCGCGCGGTTTTGTAAAATTTGCTCGGATACTTTGATGATTTTTTCGCCCAGATCCTTTACGCTAGGCTCCGCCCAAAACGAATAATTTAGATTAAAATGCGTAACCGCGGGCGCGAATTTATACCCGACAAACTCGCAGCTATCGTCCAAAAACTCGCACTGGCCGCTATAGTCGGTGGAGATAACGGGCTTTTTGTAGTGTACGCCTTCGATTGCTGGCATATTTAGTCCTTCGCCGCGCGTCGGTAGTACGACGATATCGCACTGCTCATAGAGGTTTGCCACGTCAAGCGCGGTTAGGTCTTCGTTTAGTATGACGCGGATTTTGCTTCGGTATTTTTTATCGACTAGAAGCTCGATTTGTTCGGTTGCGCTATTGTGCGGATTAGGGAAGCTTTTTATCGTTAGACTGAGGTCAAATTTAGCTTTTTTG
This sequence comes from uncultured Campylobacter sp., assembly GCF_963526985.1. NCBI lineage: Bacteria > Pseudomonadati > Campylobacterota > Epsilonproteobacteria > Campylobacterales > Campylobacteraceae > Campylobacter > uncultured Campylobacter sp. The sequence goes on along the minus strand of NZ_CAURPW010000006.1, from coordinate 175,270 downwards.
CAAGCTTCGTTAAAGGCTCGTAGCAGCACGTCGGCACCCTTTCTAGGTAGGCACGACGAGATGTGAAAGAGCTTTATCTCGCGCTTTTGTTCGCTATTTTCTTGCAAAACGCTTGGCTCGGGCGGCATTTTTAGCGGGATATCGGCCACTTTTACGGGCGTATAGCATCCGTTATCTATGAGGATTTTTTTGATAAAAAACGTCGAAACCAAAATGCCTTTATACTTGGAGTTTAAAATTTCTATCGTCCTAGGCGGGATGCGCGACTCCTCCCAGAAAAACACCGCAATCTCAAATCCGTAACCATCCCTAACGTCTTCTATCAGCGGGTAGTGGTGGTAGATCGCGACCTTGTCGTCGCTTATTTTTGGATGCGCATTTTTATCGGGTACTATGCTTCTTAGCGTTTCGTACTCGTCTTTGGTTATCGCGATGTCTTCGATTTTATCGAAGTAGTTCTCGTGGTAGCAGATCACAAAGACGTTTTTTACCTTACCGAGCAGCCTAAATACGATGTTTCTGTTTATCGCGGCCAAACTATAGTGCCCGCTGATACTGCCGATGACGGTTAGTTCGCTAAAGTTTTCGTTAAATTTGAGATTTTTTAGCTCCAAATTTCGCTCATACTCTTTTGAGTGCGTTAGCTCAAATACATTAGGCTCGAAAACTCCTTCTTGCGAGACGTAGATATCGTCTCTAACCTGACCTTTTAGGCTAAAAATTCTCGCCCTAAGAGCCGGAAATTTATTTAAAAATATCTTGAGATTTTTCTTAAATTTAGGATGGCTATTTGCCGCTCTTTCCGTCAAATTTATACCGAATTTAAGCGCTTTTTTGAGATTTTCTTTGGCTAAATTTTTACAAAATCTTAAAAATTTATAGACCCAAATGAGCGGCTTTGCGACTCTTTTAAATTTAGCGACGAAAATTTTAAGCTGCTCGATATCGTTTTTGATAACGGGAGCTTCGTTTTCTAGGACGTAGACTTTGTGATTTAGCGCGAGATATTTGCTCAGTAGATTTTCTAAATCTTCGTGTAAGCGCGCATTTTCATTTTGCAAATTTACGATTTGATTTTTGCTCTCCATTAGCTCAAGCGAGCTTTTCCACAGCGCCTCTTTCGTCTCCAAAGAGCCCTTCCAGACGTCGTTTTTTAGCTCGAGCATCTGCGTTTTGTTTTCAAATGCCGATATGTCGAATCTATCGGCTAACTCTTCAAAACTATAACCACTTTTGGCCGCGTTTAAAAACGCTTCGCGCGTTTTTTCGTCGCCGTTTTTAAGCCCCAAAATCGCGTAATCAAGCCCGACGCTGCTCAAAACGTCTCTTAGCGTGACGTTTTGGTTTTCTAAGTCCTCGCTAAAGCTCAAATTTGAGTTTAGCCTCATCATAAACGTATTATTAAAGCCCTCAAATTCGCACAGATACTCAAGCAGCATCGGCGGGATGGGCTTAACGTGCGTCGCGTCGAGGTAGAAATTTAGCGTAGCGACGCGTAAATTTTCCGGATTTGGCGTTTCAAGTATTAAGATGCCGCCGTCTTTGAGAACTCGGCGCGCCTGCTTGATTAGCTCGCAAAGCTCGCTAAACTCCAAGTGCTCCACAAGCTGAAATGCGCTAACGAGCGCAAGGCTTGAGTCTTCTAGCTCGCTTAAAAACTCTATCGCGCCTTGTTTTTTAGCCTCAAGCGCGTTTTTTTCGCACTCTTTTAGCATCTCCTCGCTCACGTCGCAGCCGCGCGCGGTAAAGCCGTTTTGTTTTAGAATTTCAAGCCACTCGCCTCTGCCGCAACCAAGATCGACCGCCGCCGGCTTTTCGTTATTTTGCTTTAAAATTTGCAAAAACGGCTCGTAAGCAAGCAAGCGTTTTTTGATCTCGCTTCTATGGCCTCTAAATTTATCTTCGAAACTTTTATAAAATTTATCCATTTATTCTCTTTATTTCCAAACTCGGTTCAAGATACGCAAGACCGACGAAATCGGGCTTGCTAAAATTTACGACGTTAAAAATGATCGCGTTGTCGCGCCATTCGTAGTTATTTTGCAGATGGTTGTCGCTATCGTGCAGCGCTATCGTGACCGAAAACGACCCGACGCCCAAATTTGCGTCAAATTCAAAACTAAAGTCGTACTCCTCGCCTTTTTTGAGATTTTTTAAAGCTTGCTTTAGGTGGTAAGTGTTCGTGCCGTAGACGACCTGCGAGAAGCGATTTTTGATCTGATAGCCCAGTACCAGCGAGGGCAAATTTTCGTTTGCCAGTACGGTTACTTTTAGCTTGATTTTTTTGCCGACTTCTAAATTTTGTATCTTTTTGCCTGCGGCGTCTAAAATTTCGACGTTTTTTATGCAGGCTTTTTTGTTGCCAGATACGGTTGCGATTTTGCCGTTTTGCAGGGTTATTTGCGAGATTTGTACGTCTTGTTTTTTTGAGATTAGGGCGTTGTAATAATCAAGAACTGCTTCAGGCTCGCCGTCTTTTAAAATTTGCCCTTTTTCTAGCAAGATTACGCGATCGCAGATGGATTTTATCGCGCCGCTATCGTGCGAAACGATGATGAGCGTCGTACCTAGGCTTTTAAATTCTTTTATCTTATCAAAGCTTTTATGCTGGAAATACACGTCGCCGACCGATAGCGCCTCGTCGATGATGAGTATATCGGGGCGATTTGCCGTGACGACCGAAAAAGCAAGGCGCATCTGCATGCCGCTGCTGTAAATTCGCACGGGATAATCAAAATACTCGCCTATCTCGGCAAAGTCTTCGATATAGGCTATTATTTCGTCGATTTGCTCTTTTGAGTAGCCCATGAGAGAGCAGGACTGATAGGCGTTTTGCCTACCCGTTAGATCGCCGTGAAAGCCCATGCCTAGCTCTAAGATGGACGAAATTTTAGCCCCGCTCGTTACGCGGCCGCTTGAGGGCTTTAGCGTGCGCGAGATGATTTTTAAAAGAGTGCTTTTGCCCGCTCCGTTTTGTCCGATTAGCCCGACTACTTCGCCGGCTCCCACGTCAAAACTCACGTCTTTTAGTACGGTTTTTACGTTTTTTTCTTCTTTATTTTTACTAAACCACGAGGCAAATCGCTTAAAGTTGCTCTCGTAGTCCAAGTAAGTTTTGCAGATATTTTGAACGGATAAAATCATAAAACGTCCGCCATCTCTTCTTCGGCTCGTTTATAAACGAAAAACGCGGCTCCAAGGCTTGCCGCGCCGATAAAGGCCGGATAAATCAAAAGCGAAAAATCCGGCGTCTTGTCGTAGATCAAAATATCGTGATAGCCGCTAACGACGCCGACGAGCGGGTTTATGTAGATAAGCTCTTGCAAATTCGGCGGCAAGATACTCGTCATATAAACGATCGGCGTTAGCCAAAATAAAAACTGTAATACGATGGCGATGATCTGGCCTACGTCGCGCATAAAGACGTTTATCACGCCGAAAAACAGCCCAAATCCGACGGCTAGCATCATCGTAACGACGGAAAAGATCGGCAAAAAGATCAAATTTACGCCCGCAAAATGCCCCAAAAACGCAAATACTACCGCAATAGAGACGAATAAAATTAGATTGTTTATCGCCGAGCTTAAAACCACGGTAGCCGGAAGGACGATTTTAGGGAAGGACATTTTTTTGATTATGTTGGCGTTGTCGGTAAAAATGCCGATACAGCGCGAAAAAATCTCGCTAAAAAGCATCCAGCAAAGCATCCCGCTCATTAGGTAGATCGCGTAGGCGTATTTGCTATCGATGCCGGGTAGCTTGGCTGAGAGTACCGAGGAGAGTATGGTCGCGTAGATGAGCACCTGGGCTAGCGGATGCAGTATCGCCCACGCTACGCCCAGTTTGCTTTTTGCGAATTTGGTTATAAATTCGTTTTTGACCGAATTTACGATAAAAAACCTATACGTATAAATATTTGAAAACAATCTTTTCGTCCGATTTAGCTAAATTTGCGTGATTTTAGCAAATAAAGGCTAAAAATAAAAATAAAGCTAAATTTATGATCGAAATTTAATAACTCAGTCTGAAATTTTCCTTTGCTCGACCTATCTCGTCTTTGGTTATGAGTCCTCGTTTTTTTAGCTCGCGGACTAAATTGCTAGAAGCTTTTTTTATAGTTTCTATCTCTGCGTTTAGTCCGCCGGCTACCGAAAATAGCCAGTATTTATGGATTTCTACCCATTCGGCTAGCTTGTTTACCTTTTGCATCGTCGTATCGCTAGGGGCGACTGAGATTTTAGCTAGTTCAAGCTCTTGGAAATATACGGATATGGCCACTATATTTTCGATGAAAGGCTTAAATTTAGGCTTTGAGATAGCGTCTTTTGCTTTATCTATCCTATTTGAAATTTTAACGAGCTTGTGAAAGTGTTTTTCGTTTAATTTCCCTTCGTCTCTTAGTTTTGAAATTTCGTCTATTTTCGGTACGACTTCTAAAAACGTTTCTTCGATTATGCGTTTGGCTTCGTTTTCAAAGCTTAGCTTTTTTACGAGTACTTTATATGCTTTTAACATATCTTTATTCGTTCTTTTTTCTTTTATCGGCGCGATATTGGGGAGATTTTTTTGTTTTTTGTCTTTGCAAAGCTCTTGCATAGTCTCTAAAAACGGCTTTTCTATGCTGCCTTCTATCCTGGCGCCGCCTTGCGTGCAGTTATACGTCGTTACGTCTTTTTTGCTCGACTGCTCGATATCGGCTTCAAATTGATTTCTAAATTTATCCCAGACGTAAGTCGTGCGAACTTCACCCTCGCCGCCGTATGCTTTGACGTATAGATACTCGTCGGCTTGCGCGAACGCGTGCCCGGTGGCGTGAGATTTACCGTCCGGAGCAAAGGCTAAGTCTTGTCCGATTAAAACGATATTTTTATGTTTTAAAACGTAGGCTAGCTGATAGGCTTGATTTGCCGTGGAGTGCCCGATCCCTAGGTAGCCGTAGCCTTTTAGCCCGAACGACGTTTCGTTTTGCTGAGGGCGCATGGTTAGGACTAGGCGGCGAGGTAAGATATTTTTAATCGTTTTTTTATGCGTCAAAGACGCGATGATAAAGTAAGCGTCTTTGTCTATTTTTTTATCTCTTTTTTTAAAAAAACTCGACGTGGCCTCTACGCGCTCTATTGAAGTTACGTAATCAGGCTTTATGCCGTGTTTCATTAATATCGGTAGCGATGCGTCAAGGCTGATGACGGTAACGTACGGAGCAAATTTTTTAAGCGTCTCGAGCTGTTTATCAAGGCTTGGCCCCGTTGAAACGATGACTGCCGTGTCCATTAGTTTATAACGCTTTTTTATCAAATCGACGTAGGAGTAGTTTGTGAGCATCGCCGTTAAATTTTCTATATTATTTCTCACTCCGATTAGATTGTCGTCTATGCTGTTGCCGTGACCGGCTACCATTTGAGAGATGGCTTTTGCAAAGGATTGATTTATTTTTGCGTAGTCGTCGCTAAACTGATCGTAAAACGGCGAGTGAATTTGAAGATTATAAATTTTAGCGTATGCGGTAAATTTGCTATTGCACGCCAGATAATAAAACTGCGTGTAGTTTGCGAACTCGGAGTAAAAAAGAGTTAGCCTTTCGCTGGATAATTCATCTGAAAGGTCGATCAAATTTAACACTGCATAGATGATTTCGATTTCCGGTTCTACGACTATTATTTTCTGATGTGTTTCGTTTTTTAAAAGTGCTTTATAAAGTATCCCGTTGCCTAGCCCGTAAAAATACATAATCGGGTAGCGCTTATATTCGTTTTCGACGGATTCTAGGGTATTTTGGACGTCTTTGACGGGATTTTCGTAGACGTATTTTAAGGTTTTATTGTTGATGATGTTTATGTCGATCGGGTCTTTGCCGACAAATACGTCGTAATCCGCCATCTCGTCCATTCCCCAAAGGCGGGCGGCTAAAATTTCGTCTTGCTGAAAGAGGGCTTGCAAGTTTTTTTGAAATATCGGATTGGCGCTTGGTTCAAATGCTTCAGAACTTTTTTTTGCGTTTTTTTGCTCGTTTTCTTTTTCTTTTACGACCTGAAAATCATCCATAGTCGAATATTCGTTTTGCGGCATTTTGCCTCCTTATTTATATTGCTATTTTGTTTTAAAGCTAAATTCGTTCCAAATTTACGCCCAAATTTCGCGCAAACTCGGCCGGAGCTTTAGCGTATACGTAGTAAAGCGCGCTTGCCGGCTAGCGCGGTATCAAATCTTTGCGATATGCGCTAAATTTACATATCCTCGCTGCTTAATCTATCTCCGAAATTTATGTCTCGTTTGGCCGGTTTGCCGATTAGCTCGCGTTTAAATTTAGGATGCAAACCCCAGCCCGGGCGCACGCTTTTTACGTTTTGCTCGCTAAAAATTTCGCCTTTTTTGATATCTGCGCAGGCATAAAGCGAACGAGCGTAGTTGCGGCTAGCAAGCGCTCTTTCGTCTAATTCGTAGACGGCTTTGCCTAGTAGTTTTTCTGCGTCTCTTACGGCGCTTGCCATCTGTTTAAATTCATCCTCGTCTAGGCTAAACGCCTCATCCACGCTTCGCACCTCTTTGTTTAGGATAAAATGTTTTTCTACGATGCGAGCGCCTAGGCTCACGGCTACTACTGGCGCTACGATACCCAGAGTATGGTCTGAAAAGCCGACTTCTGCGCCGAATTTTCGTTTCATATCGGCGATCGTGAGTAGATTCATCCCCTCAAGCGGAGCTGGGTAGCTAGACGTGCATTTTAAAAGCGCGACGTTTTCGTTGCCGCACTCTTTGCAAATTTGCACCGCGTCTTCAATCTCCCGCAGGGTAGCGATGCCGGTCGAGATGACGACGGGTTTGCCTTTTTTAGCTATGTGCCGTATAAAATCGTAATCGGTTACCTCAAAGCTAGCGATTTTGTAAGCAGGCGGGTCAAAGCGCTCTAAAAAATCGGCGTCGTCGTTGCTAAACGGGCTTGAAAAGCAGATTAATCCTTCGTTTGCGGCCGTTTTAAAAAGCGTTTCGTGCCACTCGCGCGGAGTTAAGGCTTTTTGATAAAGGCTATATAAATCATACCCGTCCCACAGTCCGCCGCGTAGCATGAAATCCTCTTTTTTGGAATTTAGCGTCAGGCTATCGGCCGTGTATGTTTGCAGTTTTACGGCGTCGGCTCCCGCGCGTTTGGCCGCCTTGATAGTTTCGACGGCAAGCTCTAAGCTACCCGAGTGATTTGCCGAGAGTTCGGCGATTAAAAGGACCTTTTCGTTCGTATCGAAATTTGCTATTTTCATAAATTCGGCTCCGAAATTTTAGTTTGATTTTATCATAAAATTTGCCCCGCTAGGCTATAATCTCCCTAAAAACAAGGAAAAAAATGGACGCCAAAACCATCGCTGTCATCCCCGCTCGCGGCGGCAGCAAAAGAATCCCGCGAAAAAATATAAAGCCTTTTTGCGGCAAACCGATGATCGCTTACAGCATAGAAGCGGCGATTAGGGCGGGTATTTTTGACGAGATTATCGTCTCCACAGACGACGAGGAGATAGCGGACGTTGCGAAAAATGCGGGCGCTAGCGTGCCGTTTATGCGCCCAAAAGAGTTAAGCGACGATTATACCGCGACGGGTGCGGTCGTAGAGCATGCGATAAAATTTTTGCAAGCAAGAGGCGATAGGATAAAATTCGTCTGTACGATTTACGCTACCGCGCCGCTGATAGACGAATTTTACGTTAAACTAGGCCTTGAAAAGCTGCGCGCCTCAAATGCTAAAAACGCCTTTTCGTGCACTTCTATGCCGTTTCCTATATGGCGGACGTTTAAGATCGCTAAGGACGGGCGATGTGAGATGTTTTGGAGAGAAAATTTCGCCAAAAGAAGCCAGGATTTAGAGGAGGCTTATCAAGACGCAGGGCAGTTTTACTGGACGAATTTAGACGCGCCTTCGAGCGATGAAATTTTTTTCGGGCGAGATAGCATAGCGATCGTTTTACCGTGCCACTTGGTGCAGGATATCGATACGCCGCAAGACTGGATAAGAGCGGAGTTTTTATACGAAGCGGTGCAAAAATCAAGGGAAAAAGCATGAGAAAAAAATGGCTAGAAATCATAAATTTCGTAAATTTAAGCGACGAGAAGTACCGAAAAATCTTAGAATATAGAAATCAAGAATATGTTAGAACGGTATCAAATTCGCCCGAACCTATCACGGTAAAGCAACACGAAGCCTACCGCGAAGCGCTAAAAAAGCGCGATAAATTTTTCGCGTTTTTGATAACGTGCGACGGTGAAGACTATGCGGTGATAAATTTAAAGAAGCTTGACGACGGGTCGTTTTATCTGGGGTATTACCTGACCGACGAGCTATATAAATTCGAAGGCGGAGGCGTAGCCGTACATAACTGCATGATGTATATATGCGACCGACTAAAAATCAAGCTTATATCTTACGATATAAAGCCCGAAAACAGCAGGGTTTTTAGAGTCGGTCAAGGCGGCGAAGATATAGCCATTAGCAGTAACAGCGAGGCTTTACATCACCTAGTTAGGCTATACGGCTACGACGACGAACGCGTAAAAAATAGCAAATCCGCAAAATTATTTAATAAAATTTATGAGATAAAAGAGGGTGATTTTAGCTAAAAATCGGTAATCACCGTATCGCAAAAATCAAATTTGCCAAGACTCGTTACGATAGAGGCGTAGTTTAGCCCCGCGCCAAAACCCGCTAACATGCATTTATAAATACCGCCGCCCGTCATCTGCTCTTTGGCGTTATGAGCGATACAAACGGGGATCGTGGAGCTGTTTGAGTTACCGTAAAAAGTAACTACGTTGCTAGGCGCCTTTTGGCTTGAAACGCCTAGTTTTTGAGCTAGTTTATCGACCATAAATTTATTCGGCTGATGGAAAAAATAATAATCCAGCTCGTCTTTATCCGTGCCCGCGTAAGCTAGGCTTTGGGCGATATATTTAGGCACGTTTTGCATTACGTATTGAAACACCGCCTGTCCGTCCATATGAATGCGTTGCAAGCAGTCGCGACCGCCGTATTTGGAGCTTGAAAATTTAGCTTTTTCCTCGTTCGTCGGCTTTCTAAAACCCATAGCCGGAAACACCAGCGCATCGTAGTCCTTAGCATCCGTCATGCAGTGGAAAAACGCGTCGTTTTCGCCGTTTTCTACGACGGTAATACAAATAGCGTCGCCTGCTAGCGGATAGCTGCTAGTGTCGCTTCTATCGGGATTTTTGCATAAAACGTCGCCCGTTATCAGGACTACTTTTTTAGCGCCTTCGTTATTTAGCAGCATAAAGGCTTGAAATAATCCGTTGATAAAGCCGGCGCATTGCTGATTCGTATCCATGCAAAAAATTTCCGGGCTTAAATTTAGCTCGCCGGCAATTAAATTAGCAGTTGCCGGCATTAAAAAATCAGGCGTCGTCGTAGCCACTACTAGCGCGGAAATTTCCTCTTTTTTCAGCAGTCCTTTTTCAAAAAGACGGTTTAATCCGTAGACCGCCACTTGGGACAAGTACGTTTCGTCTTTAAAAAATCTGTGCCTGTCGTAACCCATCGTATTTTTTAGCTTTAAATTTTGCTTTTGCGAGAGCGAGTTAAATTTCATATCGTCTTCGAATTTATACTCCGTCTGCGGAAGCAAAGCCAAAATGCCGCTGATTTTTTTACCGAAAAATTTAGTTTTCATTAGGCTTTTGCGTCGCTTTTAACGATTAAATTTTCTATAGCTTCGATGCTGCCGAAATTTTCGGGCAAGATATCGCCGCCGTCTATTTTTACGCCGAATTTTTCTTCTAAATCCGTAACCAACGTAAGCACGTCAAAGCTATCTAGCATGCCCGACTCGATAAAATCCTCATCACCCGCGAAGTCGTATTCGGGTCTAATATCTACTAAAATTTCTCTTATTTTTTCTTTCATATCGTCTCTTTATCTAAAATTTCCGCCGTCTATGAAGTAGTTTTCGCCTACGATATACCTAGCCGCATCGCTTAGCAAAAATATCGCCGTATTCGCCACTTCTTGCGGTTCTAGCAATCTGCATATATCAGACGTCGTGTACGGGTCTTTTTCGTCGTTTTTTAAGTCTCTAAAAATTTGCGTATCTTTTACCATTTGAGTTAATACGCCGCCGACTATGACAGTGTTTATACGCATTTTCCTTTTTACCAATTCCAAAGACAGCGGCTTAGCGATAGCGTCTAGCGAGGCTTTGCTGATGATATAAGCAATTTGTCCTTTTAAAAACATTTTCGTTACGATGGATGAAAAAAATACCACGGACGCGCCGTCGTCGGAGTTTTGTTTTTTGGATAACTGCTTTACTATTTCAAGTCCCGAAAAGGCGTTTATTTTAAAAATTTTTTCATTCGTCGCGTGGTCTAGCAGTTTAAACGGATATATGGATGGCACTCCCGCAGCGTGGACGCATCCGTTAAATTTAACCCCGTCGAATTTAACGCAGTCTGAAACTAACTGCGCGATGCCTTCTATATCTTGTAAATCGTAAGCGAAAATTTTATGTTTGGTCGGCTCTTTCATCATAGATAGCGTCTGTTTCAGCCTAGCCTCGTCTCTGGCTATTAGCGCTACGCTGGCGCCCAGTTCGCTAAGCCTGACGGCTATTTGCCTACCGATGCCCGAGCTTGCTCCCGTTACTAAAATTTTTTTATCTTTGAAATTTATCATACCAGATAGCCTCTGACGTCAAAATGCCTGCCGTAAACGCCGCTTGAACTCTCGCTTAGCAAAAATGCGATCTGTTTGGCTAAAATTTCGGGATCGATCGCGCCCGTTTGCATCATTGCGACTAGTTCTCGCTCCCTTTGGCTGAGCTCTTTATCGCTTTGCACGACGGCGGGGCGGATGGAGTTTATCCTGATGCCTTTGGAATATATCTCTTTTGCGATTGCGGGTATAGCGTTATCCATCGCCGCTTTTGACGCGCCGTAGGCTATTTGCCCCTTGTCCGCTCCTAGCGATGCGTAGTTTGAGACGGCTACTATGCTGCTTTTTGCGTTATAAATTCCTTCGCTGGCAAAAACCCTAACGGCCTGGATAAACGCGAAGAAATTTTCCGTCATAGCGTCTTGCAAAAGCTCTAACGAAGTATCCGCCAAAGGCGCGGTTAAATTTTTATCTACGGCATAAACCAGTCCGTCAAGCTTTAAGCCGTCGAAATTTACGACGTCTCGTATAAAATTTTCGATTTTTTCTACACGGCTAGCGTCAAAGGCTATCGCGCGACCATCGCTTAAATTTAACGAAACCTTATCCAAAGCGCGCTCGTCCTTGTCGCTTACGACGATTTTAGCGCCCGACTCGCTTAAAATTTTAGCCGCCGCGCCGCCTATGACGCCGCAGCCCATTATCAGTATTTTTTTATTTTTTAGATTTAGCATTAGCTTCGAGTACTTTTGATCTGCCCTCGTCCCACGTGATATCGGTTTGGATGATAGGCAAAATATCTTTCGGACTTATATAGGCATCCGCTACGCCTAGCGATAGCCCTATGCCAAAGCCCGACATTATGACTTTAACGCTCTCGTCGTCGTCCTTGTCGCCGTAGTAGTCGCACATGGCGTTCGGTACGCTAGCCGATGAGGTGTTGGCGTATCTTTCAAGGCTTAGGCGCGACCTGTCTTGCATTTTTATTTTTTTAGCTATCGTATCTAGCATGGACTTGTTTGCTTGATGAAGCAGTACCGAGTCGTACTCCTCCGCAGAGGCCTGAAATTTTTCAAAAAATGCCTTAAATAGCTTCGGAACTTTGGTTATACTAAAAGAAACTACGGCTAGCCCGTCCATATGCAAAGACATATCAAACTGCGGGTGCCCGGCGTATGCGTATCTTGACCCATGGCAAGCTCCGATGGCTTTAAACCCATCGCCCATAGATTGCAGGGCAAATCTAAACCCTTCGTTTCCTTCGTCGTATTCGATTAGCGTCGCGCTCCCGCAGTCTCCGAAAAGAAGGTCGTTTAAGTCGCCGAATATATTAGCCGTACCGCCGTTTATTCCGAATATGCTAGGTTCGGTTACGTCGCCTACCAATAAAAGAACCTTTTTTAGGTATCCGCTTTGCAGCATCGACGCGGCAGTATGTAAGCCGAAAATATAGCCCGAACAACCCAAATTTATATCGTAGGCTATACATTCCTGAGATAGGCCTAGTCTATATTGCAGCGTTATCGCCGTAGCGGGTACGTTGTAGTCGGGGCTTTGCGTTACTAAGATAAGCGCGTCTATCTCGTCTCTTGAAATGTTTTTTTTCTTGATTATCTCCTCTACCGCGGCAAAGCATAGGTCGGACGTTATCGTTTTATTGTTTTTACTATAAAATTTCTGCTTGATGCCCGTATCTTTTACGAATCTTTCCACGCTTTCTTTGTCAAATTTTTTATAAAAATCTTCAAGCACGAGTTTATCTTCCGGTACGGCGCAACAAACCGCAGAAATTTTTACGTTTTTAATGTGATCAAACGCCATTATTTCATACTATCTAATATATCTTGGATCGTTTTGAAATTTCTTATATCGTTAGGATTTGCCGTCACGCCGAAGTGCTCGTCCATCATAACGACGTAAGAGATAGCCGCGAGCGAATCCCACTCTTCAAGCTCCTCAAGCTTGGTCTCGGGAGTAAAATCACTTACTTCAAGCTCTAAAAGCTCGGCTATTAGAGCCATTTTTTCGTTTATATCCATCTTAAATCCTCCTTAAAATTTTAGCTTGATTTTAACTAAAATACAATAAAATCAAGCTAAAATTTTAATCACCTCAAATAAGGTAAAAAAATGCAAAAAAATATGCTGTCCTACTTGCAAAATTCGGCCTTGAGGTTTCCTCTTAAAACGGCGATACGAGATGAAGACGAGAGCGTAAATTTTAGCGAGCTAAATTTGCAGGCAAAGGCGATCGCCGCGCATTTTCAGAGCCTAAATATAACTAAAAATAGGCCCGTGGGCGTACTTTTGCCAAAAAGCGTGAAAGCTATAAAATGTTTTTTGGGGACGCTTTATAACGGTTGCTTTTACGTGCCCCTAGACGTCAAAAACCCCGCGTCTAGGCTTGAAGCTATCATAAACAATTTAAACCTCGAATTTATCGTTACCGACGCGAAACACGCTCAAATTTTAAAAAATTCGGGCGTAAATTTAATCATCTTTGATGAGATAAATTTAAAGGGCGAGGATAAATTCGATCGGGCGAATTACGAAAATACGATCGATACCGACCCGCTTTATATCATAAACACTTCTGGCTCTACCGGTATGCCAAAGGGCGTCGCGATCTCGCACAAAAGCGCTATAAATTACATCGAGTGGGCGTGCGAGACGTTTAATTTTAAAGACGATTTAAAAATCGCGAGCCAAGCTCCTTTTATTTTCGACAACTCCGTGCTTGATATTTATCTGACGCTAAAAACGGGTTCTACGCTATTTTTGATACCGCAAGAGCTTTTTACGTTTCCGATTAAAGTAGTGGAATATTTGGAAAAAAACGAGATAAATTTTATATTTTGGGTGCCTTCCGTCATGGCGAGTATCACTGCGCTAGATTTGCTAAGAGGGGTAAATTTAGGCCTTGAATTTATAATTTTCGCAGGCGAAGTCATGCCCGTAAAAACGATGAATTATTTTAAATCTCGTTTTAAAAACGCCGTTTTGGCAAATTTGTACGGACCGACGGAGACGACCGTCGATTGCGCGTATTATGTCGTCGATCGCGATTTTAGCGACGAGGAAAGTTTGCCTATAGGCTATCCTTGCAAAAATACCGACGTATTTTTGCTAGATGAAAACAACGCGCCGGTAACGGCGCAAAATGCGCTAGGCGAGCTTTGCGTGCGCGGCGCCTCGCTAGCTCTTGGATACTACAACGACCCGGTTAAAACCGCTAGCGCTTTTACGCAAAATCCGCTAAATCCCGAATATCCCGAGAGAATCTACCGCACGGGCGATCTAGCCTACTACAACGAGCGCGGCGAGCTAATGTATAAAGGCCGCAAGGACTTTCAGATCAAGCACATGGGGTACCGTATAGAGCTGGGCGAGATAGAGACGGCCGCCTTGTCTCTTAGCGGCGTAGATAGCGCGTGCGCGCTGTATGATGAGGCTATCGTGCTAATTTATACTTCGCAAATCGCCGTTTCGCAAAGAGAAATTCTGCTAAATTTAGGCAAAATTTTGCCTAAATATATGCTGCCGACGCGCTTTATAATGCTTGATGAGATGCCTCTAAACGTAAACGGCAAGATAGATAGAAACAAACTAAAAGAGCTGATAAAGGATCAAAAATGAAAATAAAAGACGGCGACTTTAAAGAACTCGTAGATACGCTTTTTGCCACGCAAGAGGGCGAATTTAACCATATCTACGAACGAGAAAAGATAGAGCGGTTTAAGACTCTTTGTAAAGATAAAAAGTTAATTATTTTAGGCACGGGCTATTATCTAAAAGTATTGCCTAAATTTTTAAAACTAACCTACGGCGTAGATGTTTACGGCGTATACGACTGGGTAGCCGAAAGAGATAGCGGCGAGGGGATATTTGTAAACTGCAAAGACTACGATTATCTAGACTTGCAAAAGTATAATAAATATAAAGACAAGGCTAAAATTATATCCAAAGATGAATTTTACGCAGATCCGGCAAATACGGTCATTTTTATAAATAGCGAGTCTTTTTTATATATGCCTTTTTTCCTTTACTACAACGGATTTAAGCATTATTATAGTATGAGATGCTTGGGTAAAAATTTATTGTCCCAGAGCGTGCTAAATAAAAAGGCTACTGAATTTGCGATGTATGACGTCAACGAGCTAAACCACGTCTTTACGACGCCCGAAATTTCGCACATAGTTACGCTTTATAACCTCCTTATCGACGAGAAATCGAAGGAGGTTTATAAGGCGGTTTTAAAATTTAAACTCACCGAGGACTATACTTATTTGATAAACGTAAAAGACGACGTTAAAAAGCAGTATTTCGACGAAGTAGTGAAATTTAGCGATGAAGAGGTTTTCGTAGATTGCGGCGGATATACGGGAGATACGATAGAGGCGTTTTTAAAAGCCGTGGATAATAAATTTAAGCATATTTATAGTTTTGAGCCCGACGAGCGAAATTTTAAAATTTTAACTAAATACGTAGAAGGCCTTGAAAAAAAAGATAAGATTAAAGTGATAAATGCAGGAGTTTATTATAAAAGCAGCGTATTTTACCTACAAGGCGAAGAGATGGCGATAGCATGCACCAACGAAGCCACCGACAGAAAGGTGGAGGTATGCGCCATAGACGACGTAGTCAAATTTGCGCCGACTTATATAAAAATGGATATAGAGACATTCGAGACGTACGCATTGCTAGGCGCGATGGAGAGTATCGTCAAATATAAGCCTAAGCTTGCCATAAGCATATATCATAAATTCGACGACCTTTGGAATATACCGCTACTTTTAAAGCAGTGGGTTAGCGAGTATGATTTGTATATCAGGCACTACGAATGTTATCAAGCCGAGACCGTGGTATACGCCATACCGAAGGATCAAAAATGAAAATAAAAGACGGTGATTTTAAAGAGCTCGTAGATACGCTTTTTGCCACGCAAGAGGGCGAATTTAACCATATCTACGAACGAGAAAAGATAGAGCGGTTTAAGACTCTTTGTAAAGATAAAAAGTTAATTATTTTAGGCACGGGCTATTATCTAAAAGTATTGCCTAAATTTTTAAAACTAACCTACGGCGTAGATGTTTACGGCGTATACGACTGGGTAGCCGAAAGAGATAGCGGCGAGGGGATATTTGTAAACTGCAAAGACTACGATTATCTAGACTTGCAAAAGTATAATAAATATAAAGACAAGGCTAAATTTGTATCCAAAGAGGAATTTTACGCAGATCCGGCAAATACGGTTATTTTTATAAACGCCGAAATTTTCGCTCAGCTTCCGCATTTGCTCTACGATAACGGCTTTACGCATATTTATAGCATGCGAAGTCTTGCGAAAAATTTTATAAGCGATAGCTTTTTTGATAAAAAGCAAACCGGCTTTGAAGAATACGACTTTAACGAGCTAAACCACGTCTTTACGACGCCCGAAATTTCGCGCATAGTTACTCTCTACGGCTTGCTTAACGATGAGAAGTCAAGGCGCGTTTTTAAAGCCGCTTTGAAATTTAAGCTCACCGAGGACTATACTTATCTTTTGGAGGTCAAAGACGACGTTAAAAAGCAGTATTTCGACGAAGTAGTGAAATTTAGCGATGAAGAGGTTTTCGTAGATTGCGGCGGATATACGGGAGATACGATAGAGGCGTTTTTAAAAGCCGTGGATAATAAATTTAAGCATATTTATAGTTTTGAGCCCGACGAGCGAAATTTTAAAATTTTAAGCGAATTCGTAAGCAAACTGCCGCAAGAAATAAAAGAAAAAATCACCCCGATAAAAACCGGCGTCCATCACGAAAATGCGACTTTTTATATGCAAGGTGAGGGTTTGGGAGCGACTTTAAGCGCCGAAATTTCGGAGCAAAAGATCGACGTAGCCGCGATTAGCGACGCTATAAACCATATCCCGACCTTTATCAAAATGGACGTGCAGACGTTTGAAACTTATGCGTTGCTAGGTGCGATGGATGATATAATAAGCCATAAACCAAAGCTTGCCATTTGCATTTATCATAAATTTAGCGACTTGTGGGATATACCGCTGCTTTTAAAGCTATGGATACCGGACTGCGAGCTTTTTATGCGCCACTACGAATGCACGCAGGAAGAAACGGTAATTTACGCCTTGCCCGAAGCAAAGTAAATTTAGCGAGGCGGCGCGGCGTCGTTTAAAATTCTAGCTAGGCAAATGCTAAATTTGCTTAGCTTTTCGTTCTTATTTTCTTAAATCTTTGCGTAAATTCGGTCTTTTGCACGACGTTTACCTTAACGGGGATTTTAAAATTATCTAATTTATCTTTGCAAAATTTTCTAACTAAAATTTTGATACCGTTCGCATCGACGCCCGGCTTTAAAACCACGTCGCAGCAGACGCTTTGATTCGTGATAGCGTTTTTTTCCGCGTAAACTAGGCAGTCTTGTATCTCTTTCATCTCAAGCAGCACCGACTCCACCTCGCACGGAAGCACCTTTTGTCCGCCCACGTTTATGATCTCTTTGCTTCTGCCGATGATTTTTATAAAGCCGTCCTCGCTTTGCTGCGCTAAGTCGCCCGTTTTAAACCAGCCGTCATCGGTAAAGCTATCCATTTCCGCATTTAGATAGCCTAAAATTCGTGTTTTGCTTTTTAGCCACAGCTCGCCGTCTACGATTTTATACTCCAAATTTTCATCGTCTATCTTCATAAAGGTAGAATCGGACGATTTTGACGACGTGGACGCGATGCCAGTCTCGCTAGTACCGAAAGTCTGCAAAAATTTAACTTTGGTAAACACCGATTTTAGCCTATTTAAAAGCCCTTCCGGCATAGTCTCCGTGCCGTAGGTTATCATCCTTAGCGAGCTTAGATCGTATTTTTCGTAAGATTTGCCGATAAGAATCAGATTTAAAAACGTAGGGCTTGCGGGCAAAACGGCTATTTTATACTCGTTAATTAGCTTGCAGACGTCATCGGCGTTTCTGTTTTGAGGGATTATCATCGTAGCGCCCGTCGATAAGATATTTAACATCGTATTTATGCCGCCGATATGATCAAACATCAAAAAAACGAGCATATTCATCCGCTTTTGCTTTTTATTTTTATAAAGGTCTATCAGTGCGTCTAAATCGTGTATCATCGCCTTTGGCTTACCCGTGCTACCGCTTGAAAATAGCGTGAGGCCGGCTCGTCCGCTCTTTTTTAAATTCGATAAAATTTGATGCGTCCCGCTAGGATTTAGCTCTTTTACGTTAAACCCTCGGCCGCAAATTTCTATCGCTTTATCGCAAAAAGACTCTTTTAGTTTTAAATTTATCTCTTCTTGCGCGTTTGAGATTATGGGCGCGATTATGTTTTTATTTTCGTAAAGGGCGAAAAAAAGCGCGACGCTCTCAAACGAATAATCGCTCAAAATCGCGACTACTTCGCCGCTTTTGATCTCGTTTTTTATAAAATTTAGCGTCTCTTGTATTTTTAGATAAAGTTCTGCGTAACTATATTTTTTGTCTTTATGGATTATCGCCGTTTGGCTGCCGTCTTTAAATTTTTCGATCATCTCTCGCATCAGTTATGAACTCCGCCTAAATATAAAATTTGCCCCGTGATAAAGTCGCTTTTTTCGTCGATGAAAAAATCGATCGCATTTTTTATATCGCCGAAATTCCCGAATCTCTTTATAGCTTGTCTTTCAAGAAGCGCGTTTATCTTGTCCTGCGGCACGGCCTTTATTAGGTCGGTTTTTATCGGCGTAGGGCCTAGCGCGTTTACGGTTATGTTAAATGGCGCTAGCTCTTTTGACAGCGTTTGGGTTAAATTTTCTATCGCGCTTTTGCTGGCGGCGTAGATCGCCTCTCCTTCTAGTCTTAGCGCGCTTGCGACGGTCGTATAATTTACGATACGGCCGTATTTTTGCTTCATCATGACTTTGCCGACTTCCCTGCTAAATAAAAACGTACCGAAAAAATTCGTTTCAAATACCTTTTTTACGCTATCAAAGGGCGTGGTTAAAAAATGATTCATAGAGGCGATGCCGGTATTATTTATCAGCGCGTCTATCCTGCCGAATTCCCGTTTAACCTCTCTTATCATCGCTACGACCGCGATTTCGTCGCTTACGTCGAGACTAAAATGTCTGTAATTTTCGTGCGCGATTTTGCTTTGGCTCCTAGCGCAGCCCGCGACTAAGTAGCCCTCCTGTAAATACCGCTCGCAAAGCTCTTTTCCGATGCCTTTTGAGGTGCCCGTTACGATTATCGCCTTAGCCATTTTGTTCTTCTAAAAGATTTTGAATATAATTAGCCAGCGTCTCCACGCTTCTAAACGGCGAGGTTTTTTGACTCATCGCTCTTTCATCGGCCAGTACGATGCTTTTGCCGAAATTTTGATAAATTTTATCCTCCAAATCGCTCACTATATAGACGAGCCCCAGACTATCTAGCGCGCTAGACGAGCCGTAAAGCCTAGTATCTATCGTAGGGTTTTGCAGCTCTTTGCTTTGTAGCTCTTGGTTGTATTCTTTGAGCGAATCGATGATTAAAGTTCGTATGGTTTGCAAATTCATTCGTCGTCCTTTATAAAGATATAGTTTTTTAGGCCGTCGGGTTTATATCCGAGCGCGGAATTTAGCCTAACGGCTTCTTTGTTCTCGTCGTTTATCCAGGTGTAAAAAGTCTGAGCCTCTTGCATCTGCTTGGGAGCCGAGGCTAGCGCAAAGCCGATAAGGCCGTTTTGAAACTCTTTTTTTACGCAATTTAGCCTAAAATAGCAAATTTTTTCTTTTATTTCAAATATCGCCGCTCCGGCTATCGCGCGCTCTTGCTTGATAACAAAAACCAGGCTCTTTGCGATTAGTTCAGATAGCTCTTCAAAACTCGGTAAATAATCGCTAAGCGGATCGAAAGTCTCGCTAATAAGCTCAAAAATTTCGCTTGCATCGCTTAAATCCGCCGGTAAAACGTTGTTAAAGCTTCTGTTTTTTTTAACGGATCTATAACGGGAGTAAATTTTATACGGCTTAAATTTTACGCCTTTTAAAAAATCGCTCGCAACGGCGTTTTTCGTGACGATCTCGGCTACGACGGGCTCGTTTATCAGCCTAAAAAACTCGTCTAAATTCGCTAAATTTTCAAGCTTATCGACCAAATAGTAAAATTTATAAAATCCGCCTTGCTTTACGAGTAAAAAACAGCACTCTGCGCGTACTAAAATTTTAGCGTTTTTTAGCGCTTCGTTAAATTCGTCGAAATTAACGAAAAAATTCGTAAATTTCGGACGATTTTTAAAAATTTCCGTTGCTTTTTGGCGCGCGTTTAGTTTGTCGCCCAGGATAAAGCTCTCGCCGTGTCCTGGGCAAACGCGCAAAAACGGATCTAGCGAGCGAAAGTACGGCATAGAAATTTTCTCGTATGCGGCTTTTGTCTTTGCGCCGCCTAGAAACGACGTATCTACGGCCTCAAACAAGCTATCGCCCGAAAACAGCAGCCCTCCTAGCTTCACGCAGCAGCTGCCCTCGGAGTGTCCTGGCGTATGAACGAACGTAAGCGTATGTCCCAGCCACGAAAGCTCAAAACCCTCGTCAAATTCGGTATCGGCCTTGTGCGCGCTAAATTCCGGCGTCTCGCGCGTTTTTTTAATCTTCATAACATCGTAAATCATATCGCTAAATCTCGATAAATTTTTGCTCGGGTTTTCGATATTTTCGCTTGCTTTGCGTTGCGCGATTACTTTGGCGCCGTAGCGGCTTTTTAGCTCGTTTAGCGCCAAGACGTGATCGAAATGCTCGTGCGTGATAACTATAAAATCAAGCTTCTTGCCGCGCAAAGCTTCCGCAATCTGCGTAAAATCGGCCGGGTCTATGACGATAGCGCGCTCGCCGCAGGTTATTACGTAGGAGTTAGTCCCCAGATCGCCGCCTTTGCAAATTTTTAATTCAACTTCGTTCATTTTCAAATCCGTCTAAAATTTTCGCTATTTTCGCTAGCGCGTCGCCGCTTATTTTGAGGTAGGCGTTTTCGCAAATTTCATTTACGCTTGCTAAATTTAAATTTAATAAATTTTCGTAGGCGTTTTTAATATCGCCTAAATTATTTATCATTTTAAGCTTTGCAAAACTTCTTACGACGTAGGCTAGGTAGCTCCACTCTACGCCGCAAACGGGCGTACCTAGCGTCATCGCCTCGTATGCGCTCATACCGCCTAACGTGACTAGGGCGTCGTGATTTAAGATTAAATCTATCAAATTTGCGGGGCTGTCGATAAAGCTTAAATTCGGTTTTTTAGCGCTTTTTATCCTCGCCTTTCGCTCATCGCTCATCGCAGGCCCTAAAACTAGCGTATAAAGGCGACCGTCGTTTGCGATTACGTTTGCAAAATACTCGCTAAACGTCGCGGGATCGGCGCCTCCGAAAGATAGCAAGATATTTTTTAGCCGAGCTTTGGGCGTAAATTTAGCACGCCTTTTTACTACGTCGCTACCCACGATGTAGTAGCCAAACGAACGAAAAACCTCGAAATTTCCGCTAGCGGCGGGGTAGTCAAACTCGTCCATTATAAATAGCGCGTCCGGCTCAAAGCCGTATTCTAGGGTATTAAAACTTACGATTTTGCACGCGCCCGCGTTTCGCGCGATATCGCTTAAATTTTTATCCGCATCGAGTAAATCGTTAATATAAATTTGCGGTTTTAGTCGGTAAATCAGCCCCTTTGAATGCTCCAAATTTTCGCTTCTAATCGCGTTTTGGCTAAATCTGGAAAATAACTTTTCGTCGCACTCGAAAATCGCTTTTACGTCGCGGTTTGGAGCTAGAAATTTTACTAGCTCGTAGCACCTTGCGAGGTTGCCGATACCGATTTTTTCGTTGCCGCGGGCGTGGAGCAGTATCAAACTCTACAACCTTGCGGCGTATCAAAGCTCTTTAAAACCTCAAAAAGCGTATCCGCGACGAAATTTGCGTCCCCTAGGCTCATGCACTGATGGCACGGGATACTAAGCTCGGCCGCGTAAAAGTCCTCGGCGCTAGGAACCCAGATATCGCCGTAGCGCTCGCGATAAAAGCTAAATTTATAAGTGGGCTTATAGTGCACCTGCACGCCGATACCGCGCACATGAAGGGCGGCAAATATGTCCTCTTTGGCGCACCAAAACTGGCGAAATAGTAAAATAGGGTAGAGGTGGCGCGAGCTAACGACGTCGCCGGGTAGCTTTACGGTGCTAAAATACGGGTTTTTCTCAAATTTTTCGTCGTAAAATTTAGCGATTTTCTCGCGCGCCGCGATAGTTTCGTCTAGCCTTTTTAGCTGATTTAGCCCTAGCGCGCAGGCGACGTCGGGCAGGCGGTAGTTGTATCCGAGCAAGCTCATATCGCTGTCCCAGAGGCGTTTTTTGGCTATGCCGTGCGAGCGGTAAAGGCGTGCTAGGCGCGCGATCTCGTCGTCGTTAGTCGCTAGCGCGCCGCCCTCAAAGGTTGTTAGCGGCTTAACCGGGTGAAAGCTAAAAATGCTAACGTCCGCCTTTGCTCCGACTTTGACGCCGCCTTGCGAGCTACCCAGCGCGTGCGATGCGTCGTCAAGTACCTTTATGCCGCACTTTTTGGCTAGTTTTAGGACGGCGTCTAAATTTACGGGATTGCCGCCGAAATCAACCGCGGTTACGACTTTCGTTTTAGGCGTGATGAGGCTTGCAAGCGCGTTTTCGTCGATATTCCCGTCAAATTTAACGGGCGCGAATTTAACCTCCGCTCCCGCCATTAGTGCCGCATTCGCCGTCGCCGCAAACGTGATGGGCGTCGTTACGACCTCGTCGCCCTCTCGCACTCCAAGCGCTAGATACGCCGCGTGTAGCGCGGACGTCGCCGAGTTCATCGCTACGACGTGCTTTACGCCGACATACCGGGCGATCGCTTCTTCAAATTCTCCGACTTTGTCGCCGCCCGTTAGGATGTCGTCTTTTAGGGCGCTCACGACGGCGGCGATGTCGGAGTCGGTGATTTGTTGTCTGCTGTAAGGTATCATTTTTATCCTTTTTCGGCTTGTCTTTTTGGTTTATACTTCGTTAGAAATTTCGCCGAAGCTCGGTTACATACTACTTGTATGCGCCCTCGCTCGGCTTATTTCCGCCTCGTCTCCTCGTAGCGAAGTCTCGTTACGAGCGCAAAGCGCGAAGTAAAAACAAAAATACTTCGCCTCGTTTTTCTAAATTTAAAGGCTTTGGCTCAAATTTTATAAATTTCGGCCAAATTATTTACTAGCCTCGATCATCTCCAAGAGTCCGTCTTTACCGAGCCAAATTCTATTTTTATCCGAGCTGTACTCGAAATTTTCCTCCACGAGATGCCCCTTTTCGCCTAGTGCGTTTGTGCTAAAGTCGTCGTCCTTGCTCGTAAATTTGATCGACGGGCTGATTACATAGTGGTCGTCAAACTCGTACGTTAGGTGCGCGTCGTCCTTGCCGACCATGACCTCGTGCATCTTTTCGCCCGGGCGGATGCCGATTATTTTTACGCCAAGTTGCGGCGCCATAGAGCGAGCAAGCTCTATCATCGTCATCGACGGGATTTTGGGGATGAAGATTTCGCCGCCTTTCATGCGCTCGAAGTTTTTAAGTACGAAATTTACGCCTTGTTCTAGCGTGATCCAAAATCGCGTCATATCAGCATGCGTGATCGGCAGTTCCTTCGCGCCTTCCGCGATTAGCTTTTTAAATAGCGGTACGACCGAGCCGCGAGAGCCCACGACGTTGCCGTAGCGAACGACGCTAAATCGCGTTTTTTTGCTACCCGCGATGTTGTTTGCCGCGACGAATAGCTTATCGCTGGCAAGCTTGGTCGCGCCGTACAAATTTACGGGGTTGCACGCCTTGTCGGTCGAGAGCGCGATGACCTTGCTCACGCCGCACTCAAGCGCCGCGTCGATGACGTTTTGCGCACCGTTTATGTTAGTTTTGATACACTCCATCGGGTTGTATTCGGCGATCGGTACGTGCTTCATAGCTGCTGCGTGGATGACGTAATCAACGCCGTTCATCGCGGTCATGAGGCGCTTTTCGTCGCGTACGTCGCCGATGAAAAATCGCATCGCGGGGTCTTTGAAAACCTGCGCCATCTCGTACTGCTTAAGCTCGTCGCGAGAGTAGATGACTAGCCTTTTTGGTTTAAATTTGGAGAGTAAAATTTCAGCGTATTTTTTGCCGAACGAGCCGGTGCCGCCGGTGATGAGGATGGATTTTCCGTTAAACATTTATTTTTGCCTTTCGCGGCTCGTTTTTCGCCGTACGTCGCAAATTTAAAATCGTCCCGCCGCGTATCTTGCGTACGCTTCTTCGCAAATTTTAAATTTGTCTCGCTCGACTAAAACGGTTCGCCGTTTATTTAAATTTTATTCAGCCGGTGCAAAAACCGTGCCTTAAATTTGATTCAAAATTTAGCTCGGTAAATTTAATTTGAGCGTAAGTTCGCCGAGCTAAATTTTAGCCAGCTCCACAAAAAGCACTCAAAAACCCCTAAACTACTTCAAAATCCTAGGCAGGGTTATCCCCTCCTGCGCCTGATATTTGCCCTTTTTGTCCGCATACGTCACTTCGCACGGCTCGTCGCCCTCGATAAATAGCACCTGCGCGATGCCTTCGTTCGCGTAAATTTTAGCCGGCAGCGGCGTCGTGTTTGATATCTCGATCGTGATATGCCCCTTAAATCCCGGCTCAAAAGGTGTGACGTTTACGATAATCCCGCATCTTGCGTAGGTGCTTTTGCCTAGGCAGATGGCTAGCACGTTATCTGGCATATTAAAATACTCGATCGTGCGCGCTAGAGCGAATGAATTTGGCGGGACGATGCAGACGTCGCCTTTAAAGTCCACCACGTTTTTCTCGTCGAAATTTTTGGGATCGACCACGGTACCGCCGATATTCGTAAAGATTTTAAACTCGTCGCCTACGCGGATGTCGTAGCCGTAGCTAGACACTCCGTAGCTAACCACGCCGCGTCCGACCTGCTCCTCGGCAAACGGCACTATCATCGCCTTTTCATGCGACATTTTGCGTATCCAGGCGTCAGATTTCAGCCCCATTTTTTACCTTTATTTTAAATTTACGCGATTATAACATAATTTAAATTGCGAAGCATTTTAAAGAGCGGGGCGATAGTATAAAAATCAAGCGGTAAATTTTCCGCTTGATTTGGGTAATTTAGGCTGCTTTAACCTCTTGAAGCCTATACCATGCGATGATTTGCATAATAAACGCCGCGAGTAAAATAACGTAGCCGATGATTATAACGGCCGTGAGCGCTCCTACTACCGTGCCGATAAAGTAGTAAAGGAAAAATTTATCGCCCGAGATGCTTGAAAGTTCGTTGTAAACTTGAAATTCTTTGAAAAATCCGTAAATAACGCCTACAAGACCCGCTATACCTAAGATCGCTCCTATAATCATACTAACGCCGCCTGCATTGCCGTATCCGACTCCGGCATTCATAAACGCAAACATCCCCATAGTCATACCCAATAAAATCAAAACAGACGACGCTGCGGTAGCGACTAGATATAAAATGTAATTTTTCTTTAAAGTAGGACTGCCGACTTTATTTGAAAGCTTAAATATAGCGAGCAAAATGCATATAAAACCCGCGATAACGAAAACTATACCCAAAAACGGAATAACGCCTAAAATCGGTAGAGCCGATCCCGCCAAACCTAGCGTTCTAATCGTCGATAAATCGTTGCTTTTTAGATCAAAGTTCATGTTGCCGAAATTTATATTTACGGACTTTGCTTTCGTTAGGTAGATATCTTTGGCGTTCTGTCCGTCTACGACGAAATCCACTTCGTCACCCTGCCTTAAAACTACGGTCGCGCCGTTAGCTGTTACGGACTTTACGTCCTCCCCAAGATACGCGTAGCGCTGCTCGTCCGCGCTTAGTATGACGCCCGGTCCCAGTACGGTTCCTTTCATGCTGTTCCTTTAAAATTTAATATAAAATCGTTATTTTATATTTTTAAAACAAAGCCTTAGCTTAATTTTTTAAAAATTTATTATAAACAAACCGACCGCGAGCATGCTTATTGATTTATAAGTGTATAAGATTATATTTTATAAAATTACTAAATTTTATTTCGGAGGAGAATTTTATGAAGAAACTACTACTCATTTCTATCGCGGCCGCGGTTGCCTTTGGCGGCGAAAATTTGCTCGTGGGAGCTGGCGGCGGATACAAAAAACCGGTCACTGAAGTGATAGAAAATCTCAAAAAAGACGGCGTGCAGATCGAAGGCGCGTTTGCAAATTTGGGCCAAATCACTATCCAAGCAAAAGAGGGCAAGATGGCTGCGATCGTGGGCGACGAGGCGTTTTTAAAGAAAACGGGCCTTGATATAAAAGCTTATGAGCGCATCGGCAAGGGCGCTTTGGTGCTAGTCACGCCAAAAGGAAAGCAGATAAAAGACGTATCTGAGCTAAAAAATCTAGCTAAAATCGCGATGCCCGACGCCAAAAAAGCGATTTACGGCGTGAGAACGACGGAGTTTTTGAAAAACTCGGGACTAGAGGCCGATCTGGCGCCTAAGATGCTACCGGTCGCTGGCGTACCGCAAGTAGTCGCCTACGTCACGAACGGCGAAGTGGACGCTGGCTTTATAAACTCGACCGAGGCTGTGGCTAGAGAGGGCGAGTTTGGCAGCGTGATCTACATCGACGAGGCGCTTTATAGCCCCGTTTTTATCTCGGCGGCAAAGCTTCCCGCATGCGAAGGTAACGAGGCGTGCGCTAAATTTATAGATGAGATAAAAACTCCTCGCTCGAAGGAAATTTTCGCTAAATTCGGGCTAAAATAATTTAAATCGAGGGCTTTTGGCTCGGTTAAATTTACCGTCAAATTTCTGCTTTACGGGAGTGAAATTTGACGATTTTTACCGCTCAAATTTGACGTCGAATTTAACAAAACGCTAAATTTACTCGCTATATTTCGCTTGAGCAAAGAGCGAAATTTAACTCAAAAAAGGAAAAATTTGCACGAACTTACCTGGCTCGTTCATCCGCTGCTTTTAAGCGCCAAAACGCTTGCCGCGACCTTTGTATTGCTCCTATTTTTGGGGCTTGGCGCGGCTTATTTTTTGGCGTTTTACTGCGGTAGGTTTAAGGCCGTTTTAGAAGCGGCCGTGATGTTTCCGCTCATTTTTCCGCCTATTGCTACGGGGTTTTTGCTACTTTACGTCTTGGGGCGAAACGGCGTGATCGGCAAGGCGTTAAATTTACAGATCGTTTTTAGCTTTTCGGCCCTCGTTATCGCTTCGTTTTTGGTGGGCTTGCCGCTATTTGTAAAACCCGTTCAAAGCGCGCTTGAAAGCCTGCCCAAAAGCCTAATCGAAGCGGGTCAAAGCCTAGGTAAAAATTGCTTTGAGATCGCCGTTTTTATCCTCATCCCAAACGTCTTTAAAAGCATCGTTTCGGCGCTTGTTTTAGCCCTTGCTCGCGGCCTTGGCGAGGTCGGTATCACGCTGATGCTAGGCGGAAACATCGTGGGTAAAACCGACACCGTTTCGCTAGCGATCTATAATGCGGTTTACGACGGCGAAAACGACCGCGCGCTCATTTTGAGCGCGATTTTGGTCGTGCTTAGCTTGGTGCTTTTTGGGTTTATAAATTTTCTCGAGCGAGCTAAAAAGAACGGCTGAATCGATAAAATTTTAGGGCTGATCGCTTTAAATTTGCGCCGTATGTATTTTGCGGCTGGATTTAAAACCTGCAAATTTACGTAAATTTCACGCCTGAACGAAAGCAGGATGGGCTCTCTTTAACTTAAGCTCACACAAAGGAACAGTAAAGTTACGATGAAAGCTATGATCTTAAAAGTAACGAGCATAGCGAAGTTAAAAGATAAGTATATAGTCCATTTAGGAATTTCTGAAGCTAAATTTAGAGAAATTCTAAAGTACTCCGCAGAGGATATAGAAGCATCAAAGATATCAAATTTTACTAAAATTTTAGAAGCAACACTATGTAAAATATTTAGAGAAATAAGAATTCTTATGTCTAAAGAGTGTGAGAAGATATCTAAGTTTTTAGGCGAGATTTCCAGTTCGCAAGCTCGCCTAGAAGCTTCGCTTTGAAATAGACGAAAGCTGCTTTTTACTTTACTTCGCTGATAACTGCGTCTTGAAAAGCTACAAGCGAAGCGTAGTAGAGTAGAACAGAGCTAAAAGGGTAAGAGGAAAAAGAGGTAGAGACGCCACAGTAAATAAAGCACCGGTATTTCTACTTTGTCTTGCTCGTAGCTGTAAATAGGCGGTATGTTAAAGCTGACGGTAACGTCTATACTCGGGTAGTTAAAAACTATTCTGCAAATAAACTGATACCGATATTAGCCAAATTTAGCGAACTTGATAGCTCTACTATCTATTCTGATTGTTGGAAGGCTTATGACGGATTAGTGGATTATGCAGCTTTAGCTCATTATAAAGTAAAGCATTCTAAAAATGAATTCTCTAATAGGGAAAACCATATAAACGGTATAGAAAACTTTTGAAGTTATGTAAATATAGATTATCTAAATTTAAGGAAATCTTCTGCGCCTAAAAGAATGCGCTCTGCTCTACTTCGCTGCACTTATAGATTTTCAAGACGTAGCTACGAGCGTATTGAAGTAGAGTTTAGATATAATACTAAAACTGCACAGGAAAACTTATATCAAAAACTATTGAAATTGATAAGAGATCTTATAATTAGTAAGGCGAAGTCGCAGCTGAAAATCTGTTTAAGTTTAATTGAACCAAAATCAAATAAATTTAAAAACCTGTGACAGATTTTAAAAAATGAAAGCGCTATAACTATATTTTATGGTTCAAAATAGCAAGGCGTACCTAGTAAAGTTTATTTATTATTTTTATTTTGCTTATCTTTTAATCCATCTTCATATCCCAATTCGAAAGCCGCATTTACATCTTTATGGCGCCCTGTGCCAGCTTGGCTATCATTAAGTTCTGTTGGATCGAAAATTATTTTGCTAATTCCATTTTGGGCAAAGTTGTATCCTTGATCGTATGCACAACCTGCACACTTATGACGCCCACTGCCTCCTTGATCCTCCGGAAGTATATTGAGTTTTTCACTGTATCGGTGTTTTTTGGTGCAAATCATTGTTTGTTTCCTTTTGTTCTAAAATACACTTTTAGATTATAGCAAGGCAATATAAACAAATTTAGAATACTTGGATATAATATAAAACAACATGACAAATATGGATTTCTATGAAAAATAAATTAGTTGCACCCGTATTAAAGTGGGTTGGCGGAAAAAGACAGCTTTTGGATTCTATAGTTCCACTTATGCCCAAAAAAATAAGCTCATATTGCGAACCATTTTTTGGCGGGGGGGCAGTTTTATTTTATATGCAGCCCAAAAAGGCTCATATTAATGATATAAATACTGATCTAATGCTAGTGTATGAGGTAATAAAAAATAACGTAAATGATTTAATTGACGAATTATCTAGTTTTAAAAATGAAGCAGAGTACTTTTATGATATTCGAAATTGGGACAGAGACCGTGAAAAGTATTCCTACTTATCAGAAATAAAAAAAGCAGCCAGGTTTTTATATTTAAATAAGACGTGCTATAATGGATTATATAGGGTTAATAATGCAGGAGAATTTAACAGTCCCTTTGGTTCGCATAAAAATCCAAATATAGTAAATGCTCCTGTATTGCGCGCAGTTAGTAGTTATTTTAATACCAATGACATAACTTTTTCATCATTGGATTACGCAGATGTTTTAAAAAATGTGAAAAAAAATACATTTGTATATTTAGATCCACCATACGATCCGATTTCATCCACCTCAAATTTTACTGGATATAATAAGGGTGGATTTGATAGGAAAGATCAGAGCAAACTCAAAGAATGCTGTGATGAATTAAATAGCCGGGGTGTCAAATTTATGCTCTCTAATTCATCTACGGATTTTATAAGAGAACAGTATGTCTACTACAATATAACAACCATTCAAGCAAAAAGGATTATTAATTCTGCTGTTGAAAAACGAGGGCAGGTAGATGAAGTGGTGATTAGAAATTATGACGAGTAATGATAAAGCTTGGCAAAAACTTTTTGACAAGTACAATATACTTAAAAATATTGAAACAACGAATATTTTTAAGATCTCTGCTTCCCAAATAAGAGAATTTAGAGAGCCTCGCCTTATGGCAAAATTTGATCATGCTAAAAATTTACCTAAGATTTTTGTAGATAACGATTTATCTATACTTCCTGTTACTAGAAGTGATTATGTAATTTCACATTTTGATGTCTATCATAATTTTGAAGACAGTGCCCTATCGGTTGAGAATTTTTCTTTACCTTCTCATATACAAACTCTTAGTTACGATAATATAACCAATGAAGCAATGGCTATTAATTGCGCCGTAGCTTCAGGCATAATTGCAGATTTTATAAGCGATGAAGACTTGTATGCTACGGTTTCCGGAAGAATGAGCTCTGGATGTTTTTCTTTCAATATCAACAATAAAAAGAGCAGCTCGTCTGATGAGATTATTGTGGATGGCTCCCAAATAGAAATAGATGGCGCCTACGAAGGAATTTCAAATTTTACATTGATTGAAGCAAAAAATCATATTTCAGATGATTTTTTGCTCAGGCAATTATACTCCATTTAGGGCATGGAAATCTCGTATAACAAAACAGATTAGATCTATTTTTCTTATTTATTCAAATGGAATATTTAAATTATATGAATATAGGTTTGAAAATTTTAATGATTATAATTCATTAAAATTAATAAATCAAAAGAACTACTCTATAGAGGATACATCTATTTCAGTTTCTGATATTGAACTCGTATTGTGTACTACGCCAATAATCAGCGAACCATCAAATATACCTTTTCCTCAATCTGATAAATTTGAACGTATTATAAATTTGTGCGAGTTGGTAAACAAACAAGAATTAACAAAAGAGGGCATTGCTGAATTGTATGACTTTGATATTCGACAAGCAAATTATTATGCGAGTGTCGCATGCTATCTTGGCTTGCTAGATAAAAAAACTTATAAAACAACTGAGAAATGCAAAGCAATTTTGAAATTAGGCTATAAACAGCGTCAGCTAATGTATTGTAAATGTATTCTAGAACATAGCGTGTTTAATAAAGTGTTAAAGCTTTATTTTAAAGCAGGAAACATGCCTTCTGGTAGTGATATTATGGAAATTATGCAACTAGCCAAACTTAACGGTATGGAGAGCGAAGTAACGCTCTTTAGGCGTTCTTCGACAATCAAAGGCTGGATTAATTGGATTGTTTCCTTGTTAGACTAAACTCTATAAAAAATTGATAAGATAGCTAATTCTATTATAAATTAAAAAATAAAGCGCTAGTCATCAAACTCCTGCGAGATAACGGGCGAGAACTCCTCCCAGCGGAGTTTGGTTTTGGCCGTAGGCATTTTGCTTTGAAACGGTTCTTTTTTCATCGAGGCTACCGCAGCGCTGTCTCCGACCGGCGCAGGAGGAGCCTCCACGCCTAGCACCGCGCGCTCAAGCTCGATAAAATCGCGCAAGATAGTCGCATAAGAAGCGAAAAAGTCCGCGTTTTTGTGAGCGGATAAAAATTTGATAAATTCATCGATAAATTTATTCGTAACGTCCGTAAATAGCTTGCTGCTGATATTTGCCGCGCCGGCTGCTTCATCTCGCAAAAAAGTCGCCGTGGCTAAAAATATAAATCCGACGTAGTCCTCGCTGTCTTTGCAGACGTTCGCGTCTCTGCGGTACGGGCTTAGCTTCAGGCACTCGATCACGCGCAGTCTAGCCGCTCCGTCGTCGCGTCCATCCTCGTAAAACGAGGCGTTTAGCGGGATGTTGGAGTAAGAAAAGTCAAAAAGCACGTCGTTTTGCTCCCTGGCGAATTTCTCAAAGTCAAATTTGGCTAAATTTGCAAACGCGGCCTCGCTTTGAGGCGTAACGGGACTAGTCGCTAGGTAGGCTAGCTGCTCGCGCCAGCGGTCAAATTTACCGCCGTGCTCGTGAAAAAACAGCGGATAGGCCAAAAACTCGTAAAAATACGCGCGCGCCTTGGTTAAGTTATTATCCATTTAAAACCTCTTCTCTCATTTGATCCATTTGCGCTTTTATCATCACTTTGGCTTTGCAGTCCGAGCAGCAATAAAGCGTCTTTAGCTTGGCTTTGTCGCCGTTAAATTTAGGCGCCATGATCGAGGCGATCTTCTCGACGGCCTTTTTGGTCGCAAACTCCTTGCCGCATTCGATACAGGCGAAAAGCTCGTCTCTGGCTAGCTCGCTAAAGGCAAAGAAACTAGGCTCCAGATCGATCTTGCCGGGGCGTAAAAATATCGTGTCTTTTTCCGCGCAGCTAAGCTCGCAGTATCCGCACGCGGTGCAGACGCTCGGGTTAAAGACGATGGAGTTTGTTTTCTTGTCTGCAACTAGTGCAGCGACGTTGCACGCTCCCACACAGCTTAGGCACAGCGTGCAGGTGTCTTGATTTATCTCGACGCGGCCGTATCTGATGAGCTCGGTGGTGCTAACGGAGCCTAAATTTTGATCTCCGACTAGCCACTCTAGGCGTTTGGCGAATATCTCGCGCTTAGGCAGTGCGTACTCGGCTATGGAGTACTGCGAGCCTTCGATAAATTTAGCCTGAAATAGGGCGCTTTTTAGCTTGTCTTCATTTTGCGCGACGAGGACGGCTTTTTCGTTAAATTTAAGCTCGTAAATTTGATTTAAAATATCCACCGCGTCTTTGGTGCCTTTGCCGATATTTTGCTCGTAGATCACGACCTGCGCGCCGCTTTCTTGAAGCAAGGTAAGCAGATGCGTCTCGCTCAAAAATCTCTCGCCGCTCACGGCAAAAGGCAGCACGTTTGCGGGTAAATTTAGGCTTAAGTTTTCTAAACTCGCCTTTGCAGGCACGATTAGAGCGATCTTGCCGCGGTAGAGTTTGGCTATCTGGGCGAAAGAGTTTCGCGGCATATCGGAGTAATCAAGCGCGCCGCTAGGGCATACGCTAACGCAGCCGCCGCAGTTTACGCAGTCGATGTGCGAGAAAACTAGGTGCTTGGTTTCGTCCTCTTTTAGGATCGCTACCGTAGGGCAGGCCTCTACGCACCTGCCGCAGATCTCGTGTCTGCGCTCGTGGTACTGGCAGATCGTGGAGTCGTAGTGGACGTGGCTTTTAAATTTAAATTTCGGGCTTTGCGCCTCTAGCTGTGCGGCGATCTCGTCGTCGCTTTTGCCCGCGATCTCGTAGCAGCCGCTTTGCTTTAGCATGTATTCGCGCGCGTTTTCGACGAGGAAAAAGTCGCAGTCCACCTCAAACTCGCCGTCCGGGCGCAGTACTAGCACGCTTAGCTCGCCTGCGGCGCCGTAGATAAATTTGATCTCAAAATGCGTCAGCTCGATGGTTTTAAAGCCTTTTTCTTTAAGCAAATTCGCCAAATTTTCGCGTCCGCCGTTGCTAACGATCACGACGTTTTTGCCGACTTGCTTTTCGTAGTCGATGTCGCGCGCTAGGTCAAAGGCGCTAGCTCTAGCCTCATAAAGCAAAAGCGTGTTTTTGGCCTTATCTAGCACCGAGTCTGCGGTATTTTTTAGATAAAAATTTATCTCGGGCGCTACGACGCTTGATTTTAGTTTGGGCGAATTTGAGACGAGATACTCGCCTTCGCCGTTTACTTCGATCTGCTCGTTTAGCATCAAATTCTCGTCAAAATCGTTATAAAAACCGAATTCTTTCATGATTTTCTCCCCGCGCTACGCGTTATCAAAATTAAGCGCATTTTAATACTAAAGGCATTAATAGGCTCTGAATTTTTATATTTATTTTTTTTAATAAGATTAGATTTATCCAATTTTATGCTAAAATCGCGCTCGGTAACACAAATTTACTAGGAGCGAATTTGAACGAACTACGAAAACTTCCGCAGATAGATAAATTTATAAAAAATGAGCGTTTCTCGGGGCTTGATATTAGCTTGCTAACCAAAGTAGCTAGGTGTGAGCTAGAGAGCCTTCGCGCTCAAATTTTAGGCGGGCAAAACTGCCCGGAGCTTGACGACATCGTCCAAAACACGCTCGCAAGATACGAAAAAGAGTTAAATTTGAGCCTGCGCAGCCTGATAAACGCAACCGGCGTCATCATCCACACTAATCTCGGCCGAAGTGCGATCGATCCGGAAATTTTACGCCGAGCCCAGCCCGTGATTACGGGGTATTCAAATTTAGAATACAGCGTCGAAAAGGGCGGCCGCTCAAACCGCTACGACTACGTGGGTGGACTGCTAGCGGAGCTTTTTGGCTTTGAGGACGCCATCGTCGTAAATAACAACGCAAGCGCCGTATTTTTGGTGCTAAATACCTTCTCAAAAGGCGGCGAAGCCATCATCAGCAGAGGCGAGCTAGTCGAGATCGGCGGGAGCTTTCGCGTGCCCGAAGTCATGGCAAATTCGGGTGCGATCCTGCGCGAAGTAGGCACGACCAATAAAACCAATCTGCGCGACTACGAGGAGGCGATAAACGAAAACTCGAAGCTGATCTTAAAGGTGCATAGGTCAAATTTCGATATCGTTGGCTTTAGCGAGGAAGTAGCGATGCCAGGTCTTAGCGCGCTGGCGAGAGAGCGAAATCTCATTGATTATTTCGATCTTGGCGGCGGATTTTACGGCGAGCTGCCCTACGGCCTAGAGCGCAACGAGCCGAATCTAAAAAAT
This sequence comes from uncultured Campylobacter sp., assembly GCF_963526985.1. Classification (NCBI taxonomy): domain Bacteria; kingdom Pseudomonadati; phylum Campylobacterota; class Epsilonproteobacteria; order Campylobacterales; family Campylobacteraceae; genus Campylobacter; species uncultured Campylobacter sp. Next base: position 140,912 of record NZ_CAURPW010000006.1, on the reverse strand, counting down.
CTAAAAGACGCCTCGCTCGTTAGCTTTAGCGGCGATAAGCTCTTTGGCTCGGTGCAGTGCGGCATAATCCTGGGAAAACGCGAACTCATCGCAAAACTAAAGAAAAATCAGCTTTTAAGAATGCTGCGCGTGGATAAGGTAATCATCTCGCTACTGGCCCAAAGCGTCAAAGCCTACGCAAACCGCGAATTTGAGCTTATCACGACGATAAAGCAGCTATATAAAAGCGTAGAGGAGCTAGAAAACACTGCAAATTTCATAAACTCGCGGCTAAAAAATCCGCTCGAAGTCGTGCGCACTACGACCTATGTGGGCGGCGGCACTATGCCCAACAAACGCATACCTAGCGTCGCGCTGGCCGTCAAAGGAAACGCGAACGAAAACGAGGCTAAATTTAGGAAAAATCTCGTGATCGGTCGCATAGAGGAGGGTAAATTTTTACTCGACCTTCGCAGCGTGCTGGATGCGGACGTGCAAAATTTGATAGAAAAAATCAACGAAACGGATGAAAAATGAGCTTAATAATAGGAACGGCCGGGCACATCGACCACGGCAAAACGGCGCTGATAAAGGAACTAAACGGCTTTGAGGGCGACAGGCTAGAGGAGGAGCAAAAGCGCGGGATCACGATCGATCTTAGCTTTTCAAATTTGAGCAAAAACGGCGAAAATATCGCGTTTATCGACGTGCCGGGGCATGAAAATTTGATCAAAACGATGATCAGCGGCGCGTACGGATTTGACGCGTGCCTCTTCGTAGTGGCGGCAAACGACGGTCTAATGCCGCAGTCTTTGGAGCATTTGGAGGTTTTAAATATCCTTGGCGTTCGCTCTCTCATCGTCGCGCTAACAAAGTGTGACCTAGCTAGCGCAGAGCTAATCGAACAACGAAAAAACGAAATTTACTCCGCCGCGCAAAACTACAAAAATCTGCAAATTTTGGAGATTTTCCCGGTTAGCATTAAAGATAGCGCGAGTATAGACGAGCTGCGAAATTATCTTTTCACGCTAAAGGCGGCTAACCGCGAGCAAGAGGGCGTTTTTAGATATTACATCGACCGCGTTTTTAGCCTAAAAGGTATCGGAAACGTAGTCACGGGCACCGTAATAGAGGGCAGCGTGAGCAAAAACGAGAAGCTGTTTAACTACGACGCCGGCAAAGAAGCGCAGGTGCGAAGCGTGCAGAGCCACGATAAATTCGTCGACCGCGCGGGAGTTAGCAGCCGCGTGGCGCTAAATTTGACGGGCATAGAGCTTGGCGAGCTGAAAAAAGGCCAACTGCTTAGCAAAAAAGGCTTTTTTAGGGGATTTCGCGAGATAGACGCGATCGTTTTTGCTCGCGAACTAACGCACGGGCAGAACGTGACGTTTTGCGTCGGCGCAAAGGCCGCGCCGGCAAAAGCGCTCGTCTTGAGCCAAAAAGAGGGCGGGATATTTGCGACGTTTAAATTTGAAAGGGATATGTTTTTGAAATTTGGTGAACCCTTCGTGCTCATCGCAAACGGTCGCGTCATAGGCGGCGGCAGGGTGCTAAACGCCGTGAGCGAACCGATGAAAAAATCAAGTAAAATTTCGTTTTTAAACTCGCTTCTTAAAAAGGACTTCGTAAGCGCCTTTGCGATGCTAAAAGATACTCATAAAAACGGCTTTGGCATCATCTCGGCCTATCAGCGCTTCGGGCTAAATCACGAGGAGGCCGTAGCGATAGCAAAACAAACGCCAAACGTATTCGTCGATGAAAAAGCGCTAAATATCTACGATCTAAGCGCGATCGATCGGATAAAAAGCGCGGTCAAATTTATGATAGAAAAGAACGAATTTGCGGTATTTTCAGCTACGAGCATCAGTCTAAAGCTCTCATGGGCTAGCGAAAACATCGCCCAAAGGGCGCTTGACGAGCTAGAAAGCGCGGGCGCTATAACCAAAAACGACGGCGTCTATACCAAAACGGGCGTCGATATGAGCAAGCTAAAAATCAGGCTTGAAGAGAAAATTTACGAGATCTTGCAAAGCGGAAATTTAGCTCCCCTAGCGCCCTATAACATCTACGACGAGCTTGAGATAGACCGAGTTAGCGGCGATAACGCGCTAAAAAAACTGACGGGTATCGGACGCGTGGTTAGGCTCGCGCATAATCTTTTCGTGACGTCAAAAGCCCTAAACGAGGCGCTTGCAAAGCTAAAAGCTATCATCGCCGCTCAAGGATTCGTAAACGTAACGAACGCGAAAGAGGCGTTAAATTTGAGCCGAAAATACATAATCGCCTACCTCGAGCAACTCGATCTAGATCCAAATATCGTCAAAAACGGCACCGACCGAGTTTTAAAAGCGTGATTTTTTATCTATTTAAAAAAAGCAAATATAATCCGCGCAAATTTTTAAAAAAGGAATGAAATGAAAAAAGTAGTATTGTCGCTAACGGCGGCCTGCGCGGTGTTTGCCGCTACCGACGCGCAAGTGGTCGATTTTTACTCTCAGATGCTCGGCGAAGGCGTAAAGGTGTCCGTAACCGGTCGCAAACCCGCAGCCGGCGGTATAGAAGCGATCACGGTAAATTTAAGCAACGGCCAAGTCAGCCAAGACGAGGTTATCTTTGCTAAAGACGACTTACTTTTTCCGGACATTATAGATTTAAAAGAGCATAAATCGTATCTGCAAGATATGAAAAATGAAATAGCGACGAAAAATATCTCAAAAGCTTATAAGAACGAGAAAAAAGAAAATATCATTACGCTGGGAAGCGACCCTAAAAAGCCAACTATCGTGATGTTTTCAGATCCTGAATGCCCGTACTGCCGAGCCGAGCTAGATAGAATAGAAGCAACGCTAAAAGAAAGTAACGTAAACGTGATTTTAACTCCGGTCCACGACGTTTCGTCTTTGCAAAAGAGCTTTTTGATATATAAAGATGTCGCAAGCGCAAAAACCGATAGCGACAAAATCCAAATTTTACGAAAGTATTATGCAAGCGATTATACCGTAGCAGACGGAGCCGTTAGCGAAGAAAACGTAAAAACTATGGATGAGTTACGTAAAAAATATGCTGCCGCAGGCGTTCGCTCCGTGCCTTATATAGTAAATTTAAGCGATTTACAAAAATAATCTTTAACGAAAATTTGAGCCAAATTTAGCAAATTTGGCTCAAAACCTCTGGAAATTGATAAAATATACGTTTATAACTTGATATGTAGTATCGAAGTTTAAGCTAAATTTTAGGTTTTCTTAATTATTTATTAAGCTTCTTAATTAATCTAATATTTTTACTTCGTTTATTCTCAAAATATGCTAAATTTGCACAGTGATATTTTAAAATATGCAAGTATCCTAAAATATGCGTCTGTAAGGCGCATTACGCCCAGGAAATATGCAAAATTTGAACAATATCTTTCTAAAAACGTCTCAAAAATTTCAAATTTGGGATAAAAAGGAGAAAACATGCAAGGATCAAGACGAGATTTCCTCAAAAAATCTCTGAAGGTCGGCGCGGTAGGCGGAACAATGTTGGCCGCCGCAGCTATCGCAAAGCCGACTAGCGACGAGCTTGCTCCCGACGACAACGGCGTAGTCGTGGGTAAGTCGAACAAAAAAGAGGTGCTTTACAGAAAAAGCAAAGAGTGGGAATACTACTATAAGATCGCTTACTAAGGGAGAAAACCATGAGTGATTCACGTATAGGAAGACGCTCGTTTTTAAAACTTGCCGCTCTTGGTGCCGGTAGCACGATGGCATTTGGCGAAAACGAGACGTTTAGAAAAGCAACTAACGAGGAAATAAAAAATCCTTTTGAAGGCTCAAAAAAAGTTAGAACTATTTGTTCTATTTGTTCTGCAGGCTGCGGCATCGAAGCCGAGGTAAAAGACGGCGTATGGGTTCGCCAAGATATGGCGATGTTTCACCCGATCTCTCAAGGCAGTCACTGCTCAAAAGGTATCGATCAAATCGACCTTACAAAGAGCAAACAACGCATCAAGTATCCGATGAAAAAAGTAAACGGCAAATGGGAGAGAATAAGCTGGGAGCAAGCCGTAAACGAAATCGGCGACAAAATGCTACAAATCCGCAAAGAAGACGGTCCTGATAGCGTAGTTTTCCTAGGCTCAGCCAAATTTAACAATGAACAGAGCTATTATTTCCGTAAATTTGCCGCATTTTGGGGTACAAACAGCAACGATCACGTAGCACGCATTTGACATAGCGCAACAGTCGCCGGTGTGGCGAATACTTGGGGTTACGGCGCTATGACTAACCACTGCGGAGATATGGCCGCAAACTCGAAAGCCATCTTTATGATAGGCGCAAATTCGGCCGTCGCAAATCCGGTCGGCGGTATGAAGCATGCCCTTCAGGCTAAAGATAGAAATAACGCAAAGCTAATCGTTGCAGATCCGAATTTTACGAAATCTGCGGCAAAAGCAGACCTTTATCTAAGGCACCGTTCGGGAACGGACGTAGCGTTAATCTACGGATTAATCCACATAATCCTTAAAAACGGCTGGGAAGATAAGGAATTTTTAGAAAATAGAACTTACGGTATCGAGGAAATTAGAAAAGAGGCCGAGCACTGGACGCCTGAGGTAACTTCGGACGTTACGGGCGTACCCGTAGATAGACTAATGCAAGCCGCGCACATAATGGCTCACAATAAGCCGGGAACGGTTATCTGGGCGCTAGGTATCACTCAGCACTCCGTAGGCACGTCAAATACGAGAATTTTGCCTATCATGCAGCTAGTTTTAGGCAACATGGGCAAACCGGGCGGCGGCTGTAATATCCTACGCGGCCACGACAACGTCCAAGGCTCTACCGATATGTGCAATCTCTCAGACAGCTTGCCGATGTATTACGGCTTAGCCGATGCGGCATGGAAATACTACTGCAAAGGTTGGGGCGTTGATTACGACGAATTTATCAAAAGATTTGCGGTTTCTACGAAAGAACCTAAACAAGGCGGCGCTCCGGTAAAAAATACCGTATTTGAAGAGTATTTTTATCACGATCCGCAAAATCCTGAGGATAGAAACTGGCGTAACGAAAAGGGCTGGTCGCTATCAAAATGGTGGCAGGGCGTCTTAAAAGAGGAAAAAACATATACTAGCGGTAAGCTTCGCGTTCTTTGGGTACAAGGAACTGGTCTAACTTCTATGGCACACTTAACTAAAATTCAACAAGCCGTCGACAAATTAGACTTACTAGTCGTAGCCGAACCTTTCGTCAACGAAGTCGCGATTTTAAGCGATAGAAAAGACGGAATTTATATCTTGCCGGTCGCTACGGCGTTTGAAAACGAGGGACACCTTAACGCTACGAATCGCTCCGGCCAGTGGCGAACTAAGGTAGTAGATCCGCTTTACGAGAGTAAGCCCGATCAAGAGGTTATGTTTGCATTCGCTAAAAAATTCGGCTTTTACGACGAATACGTCCGCGGCATGAAGATGGGCATCGTGGACCGCGAGATAAAGCAGGTAAAAGACGACTTCGTATGGCCTGACGACGCGACAAACGAAATCGCTCGCATAGGAAATTCGATCGGATACGGCGGTAGAACGGCGGAGATGTTTAGAAGGCATCAGGCTAACTGGCAAAATTTCGATCCCGATACGTTAATGGGTATCGGCGGAGAAGTAAAAGGCGAGTACTACGGTAAACCTTGGCCTGCATGGGATACTAAACACCCTGGTACGCCGATACTTTACGATATGAGTAAGCCTTATACCGAAGGCGGCAGCGGATTTAGAAATCGCTTCGGCTTAGAGCATAACGGCGTTAGCCAGCTTGCTAGCGAGGATGCAACCCTAGTCGGCTCGCAGGTAAAAGGCGGCTATCCGCAAATAACCAAAGAAAATATCGAAAAAGTACTAGGCATCACGCTAAGCGAAGAAGAAAAAGCAAAAATGGGCGCTAGCTGGAGTATGGACTATAGCGGACTTATACTAGAAAAATGCCGTGAAAAAGGCGTAGTGCCTTACGGTAACGCAAGAGCTAGAATGATCGTTTGGGAATTCCTAGATCCGATCCCTAAACACCGTGAGCCTATCCACTCTCCGCGCTGGGATTTGGTGCAAAAATATCCGACCTTTGACGATCAGGCTAGAAATTTCCGCGTCGAGACTAAATTTAAAACCGAGCAGCAGGCAAAAGACTGGAGCAAGGAATTCCCTATCGTGTTTAGTACGCAGCGCGTAGTAAATTTAAGCGGTGCTGGAATGATAGAGCGAACCAGTAAATATCTAGCGGCGATAACGCCTGAGATGTTTGCTAACGTTCACCCTGAGCTTGCCTTAAAGTACGGTATCCAAGATCGCGACATGATGTGGATACACTCGCCTCAAGGCACTAAGATCAAAGTCCGTTGCTACCACAGCTATATGGTAACTCCGGATAGAATTTGTATGCCGTATAACTTCGCCGGAGTTATGCAAGGCGTTAGCCTAGAAGACCGCTATCCAGAGGGCACCAAGCCTTATACTATAGGCGAAAGCTTTAACACCGTAACCAACTACGGCTTTGACCCGGTAACTCAAATTTCAGAGTTTAACGCCGGTCTATGTAGGATAGAAAAAGCAGACGGAGAGGGCTTTAAGACCTTCTTCCACGAATACGGCGAAAACAATGCGCAAGGTAAAGAGGGGGCATAAAGATGGCAAGAATGAAATTTTTCGTAGATACGAACAGATGTATCAGCTGCTTTGGGTGTCAGGTCGCTTGTTCCTCTGCGCATGAGCTACCTGTGGGACTATATCGCCGCAAGGTTATCACGCTTTTTGACGGCATAGAGGGCAAAGAGCTATCTACTACGATAGCTTGCCAGCATTGCACCGACGCTCCTTGTGAACAGGTTTGTCCGGTGGATTGTTTTTACATCAGAGCCGACGGTATCGTGCTTCACGATAAAAACAAATGCATAGGCTGCGGATACTGCCTCTATGCGTGTCCGTTTGGCGCTCCGCAGTTTCCTAGAGACGGGGCGTTTGGCGTCAAAGGCTCTATGGATAAATGCACTATGTGCGCCGGAGGACCGGAGGAGACGAACTCCCACGAGGAGCGAGAGCTATACGGACAAAACAGAATGTCTGAGGGCAAAGTGCCGATGTGCGCCGCCGTTTGCGCTACGAACGCTCTACTTGTGGGCGACGCGGCTGAGGTCTCAAACGTATATCGCAAGCGCGTTATGCTAAGACAAGCCGTCGCGATGCCGTAATAAATTTAGGAGCGATCTCGCTCCTAAATTTCTTTTCTAATTATCTCAAATTTTTAAAATTTAGTTACTTTTCTACTCGCTAAAATCAAAATTTAAAGAGATTTGATAATCAAAAAAAAAGCTTGTTGATACTATAGGTACTTGATAGCCGTTTTTATTTTCGCTAAAGTTTTTTAATGATAGAATGCGTACACGAAACATATTTTTTTGGAGTTTTTATGACTAAAATTTTGAGATTTATATTCGCTTTGTTTATCCCGTTTGTGCTAAATGCAGCGGATACGGACTACACGCCTGAGATACAGAGTATAAAAGATTCATTCGTAAGTATCATGCAGCAGTATAAAGAGGGCAAGATCGACGAAGCCAAAACCGCTACGCAAAATGCTTATTTTGGACATTTCGAAAATATCGAAGCGGCGATCAGGGTAAATTTGGGGCAGAAAAAAGCCTACTCGATGGAGTCTAAATTCGGCAAAATCCGCAAGGCAATCATCGCCAAAAAACCGGTAGAAGAGATACAAGCCATAATGGACGATCTTAATAAAGAAATGGATGAGGTTTTGCCGGTTATAAATACCGGTCATAAGCTAGTTGGCGAGTACTCCGATCCTAAAAACGCAGATGCCGCACAGACTGCTAAAGCTACTGAGGCTAGCCAAGCTACGGCGCAGCCTGCAAGTAGCGCCGCTATAGAGCCGCACTGGCAGGTGGTTTATAGCGACATAAAAACAGCCCTTAGCGCTGCGGGCGCGGCTTACGAAAAGGGCGACAAAGACGCAGCAAAACAGCAGATAAACAACAAAGCCAAATTTGAGCTATATCGCAACACGAAGTTAGAAGAGGCTATCCGTAGATTTATAGACGGCGGTCAGGGTATCGACGGCGACATCCAAAAACGCATGGGTTCGGCGATAATAGCGATAAACAACGATGTAGCCGCCGACGTACTAAAGTCAAATTTGGAAGAGCTTGATGCGCTGATATACGAAAACGTCGCCAAGCTACCTATGGACTCGGGCTCGCTAGCTACCAACGTAGTTTTACCTGATAGCGCCGAGGATGACGCGGCTACTGATTTTGCGCCCGTCGTTGCCAACATAAAGGCAAAAATCGCCGATGCGATCAAACTTTACGCCGCAAAAGACGTAGATAAAGCTATGAGCGATGCGCAGGATATTTACTTCGACGAGTTCGAAGGTAGCGGCATGGAAAATAAAGTAGGCGCGATAGACGTCGGTCTAAAAACTAAGATAGAAGGAAATTTCGGCGAAGTAGTCGCGCTGATGAAAGCGGGCGTGAGCGTCGAGAGACTCCAGCAAGCAGCCGATAACCTAGGCGCAAATTTAGACGCTGCGCTAGAAAAAACAAGCGGCAGTAGCTCGCCTTGGGCGCTATTTGTTTACGCGCTTACGGTCATACTGCGCGAGGGATTTGAGGCGCTTATCATCGTGGCGGCCGTCGTGGCGTATCTGCTAAAAACCGGCAACGAAAAGCGCATGAGTATCGTTTACAGCTCGCTTGGCGTAGCGGTCGTGCTAAGCTTTGTTATGGCGTGGATTATGAATTTGATATTTGCCGGCGCTGCAGGTCAAAAAAGAGAGGTGATGGAGGGCGCGGTAATGCTTATCGCCGTGGGACTGCTCTTTTACGTAGGTTTTTGGCTGCTTTCAAACGCAGGCGCGAAAAAATGGAGCAAATATATCCAAAGTCACGTCAGCGAGTCGATATCCGCAGGCTCTGCTAAGGCGCTTTGGTGGACGGTATTTTTAGCCGTATTTAGAGAGGGCGCGGAGACCGTACTTTTCTATCAGGCGCTGATTTTCGACGCTAAAGATAGCGCAGGTTACTCGATGATAGCGCTGGGATTTGTAGTGGGGCTAGTCGTCTTGCTAGTTACTTACTACGTGTTTAAAGTTTTTGCTATCAAAATCCCGATCAAACCGTTTTTCTTGGTTACTTCGGCGATCATCTTTTATATGTCGATCGTGTTTGTGGGCAAGGGGCTCATGGAGTTCGTCGAGGGTAAAATTTTCGTTCCGACTAAGATCGAAGGCTTCCCTACTATCGAGTGGCTGGGCATTTATCCGTATTACGAGAGCTTGATACCGCAGGCTATCATGGTAGCGGCGCTAATCATCGGCGTGATCATAATGAAAAACAAGCAAGCCAAAGAGGCTTAAATTTGACGTTTCCGGCTTCGCGGGTTGCCGCGAAGCTTAAAAGTAAATTTACAAACCAATTAAAGGAGAGAACATGAACAAATTCGTTAAAACAGCTTTGGCATTCAGCCTTGCTGCTTCAGTTGCCCTAGCAGGCGAGTTTCCTATCGGCGATCCGGTAGAAATCAACGGTATGGAGATAGCTGCCGTTTATCTAGAGCCTATCGACATGGAGCCAAAGGGCATCGACCTAGCTCCTAGCAAAGCCGACATCCACCTAGAGGCCGACATCCACGCTATCGAGGGAAATAAAAACGGCTTTGCGGCGGGCGAGTGGATCCCTTATCTAAAAGTTAATTACGAGCTAAAAAACCTAGATAACGGCAAAGTTAAAAAAGGTACGTTTATGCCTATGGTCGCTCAAGACGGCCCTCACTACGGAGCCAACCTAAAAATGGATACGGGCGTGGGCAACTACGAGCTAAAATTTCATATAGAAAATCCTGAAAAACAAGGCTTCGGTCGCCATGCGGATAAAGAAACAGGCGTAGGTAAATGGTTTGAGCCTTTCACCACGACTTATAAATTCCAATACACTGGAGCGCCTGCTAAATAATTCGGGCTTAGAGCGGCCAAGCCCGCTCTAAATTTTACTTAAATTCTCAAATTTTAGGGCTAATCATGTCTATATATTTCGTCCAAGTTATCTCATCGTTACTGGGATTTGTCCTTTTTGCAGCGTTAAACAACGACAAAAAGAGCCTAAAAGCGCTGTTTTTACCCTCGGTTTTGGGTATCGCAGTGGGCATAGTCGTTTTTAAGATCGCTAGACTCACGCTTCACGACGCGGGCGTTAAAATGGTATTTGACGCGGCTACTTTGGTATTTTTGCTAGTTAGTGCGCTTTGGATTTTTATCAAATTTAACCCTGCAAAGATGATAACGTTTTTCGCCTTAGCTGCGGGCTACGGCCTAACCTATGCTCACGCTAGCGCGAATTTTCCGGTATTTGCCGGCGAGCTACTCGATACGCAGTCTATCATCAGCCTATTTTTGATGATATTTGCGTTTTTGCTCTTGCTGATTTTGTTTTTCGTCGTTTCAAATTTAAAAGAATGCCTCTGCAAGCACGTGTTATGGACGTTTTCGCTTCTTTTTTTTGCAGTTTTGATAGTGCAGGCTATTTCAAACACGGGGCTTGAGTTTATGCGGGCGGGTATGATACCTACATATCCGTGGGCGCTCTCGCTCGTGGCTAAAGGCATTTACTATACGACGTTTGCGCAGTATTTTTTCATCTTTTCGGTTTTGATTTTGGCGGCTATAAATTTCAAAAAACGTCCGGCTCCGCTCGTAAAATCAGTCGTGGGCTCGAATAAATTTAGATTTAACAACGCGGCTAGAAATTTCATGGCGGCAAACTCCAAAAGCAGCATAACTATCGTCGTTACGGCTCTGATTTTCGGACTCTACTACGACCTGCACGCATCTAAACCGCCTGAGATCTCAGACCCTATCATTGTTGAGCCTGTAAATAACGAGTTTAAATTTGACGTCCAAGAGCTAGCCGACAACGAACTTCACCGCTACGCCTACATAAACGACGAAGGTAGGGAGATAAGGTTTTTCCTCTTAAACCGCTTTTCAGACCGCGCTTCGCCGATCATCGTCTTTGACGCGTGCGCGATATGCGGTGACATGGGCTACGTCAAAAAAGGCGGCGATCTCATCTGCATCTCGTGTAACGTACGCATCTTTTTGCCGTCAGTCGGCAAAGAGGGCGGCTGCAACCCGATACCTATGCCTTTTGAATTTGACGGCAAATTCGTAACCGTGACGCTAGATACTATCCAAAGCGGCGCGAACTACTTCTCAAAAATCGTCGAAAAAACGGTGCTAGATCCGGTAAGCCGCAAAAAGGTAAGCAACATCGGCTCTAAATCTTATTTATACTACAACAGGACGTATTTCTTTGAAAACGAAAAAACTCAGGCGGAATTTGAAGCCAACCCTGAAAAATACGTCGATATAAACGGGACTTTAAAATGAAAAATATGCAACTAAGGCTCATAAAAAGCTCGATCACCGGCTCGAAGGTGCAAAAAGGTATGGCCTTTATCACCATACTTTTGGCGACGGTTTTGATCGCTTGTATGCTAAATATCACGCTAAAAATCGGCGATCAGATCGCTAGCGAGCTGCGCGGCTACGGCTCAAACATCGTCGTCTTGCCAAAAGGCGAAGCGCTAGCTATCGAGATCGAGGGCAAAAATTTCACTCCGCTAAAATCGCAAAACTACCTAAATGAAGAGGATTTGCATAAGGTAAAGGAAATTTTTTGGCGAAATAACATCGTGGCGTTTGCGCCGTTTTTAAACGGCGAGGTAAAAGACGCTAGCGGCGAAAAATACCAAATCACTGGCACTTGGTTTGATAAATTTGCAAACGTGGCCGACGAGCCCGAGTTTAAAACGGGCGTGAAAACACTATTTGGCTTTTGGGCGGTCGATGGCAAATGGGTAGAAGATGACGATATGCAAAACGTACTCGTAGGCGAAAATTTAGCCGCGAAGCGAAATTTGAGCGTCGGCGGCGAGCTAAATTTAAACGGTCGTAGCGTAAAAATCGCGGGCGTGCTAAAAGGAGCCGGCGAAGAAAGCTATAAAATCGTAACCTCGCTAAAGCTCGCCCAGGAGCTTTTAGGCAAGCCCGGGCAGTACTCAAAAGCCGAGGTTTCAGCGATGACGATCCCCGAAAACGATCTATCCGTCAAGGCCAGGCGAAATCTAGACAACCTAGACAGCGCCGAATACGATATGTGGTACTGCTCGGCCTACGTTAGCTCCATAGCCTATCAGATCGAGGAGAACTACGCGGGCGTAGCGGCCAAGGCGATGATGCAGGTAAGCGACGCCGAGAGTAATATCGTGAAAAAAATCCAAAGCCTAATGGGTATCGTTAGCATTATCGCGCTTGCGGTCTCCTCTATCGGCATTACTTCGCTCATGACTAGCGAAATTTATAGACGTAAAAAAGAGATCGGCCTGTTAAAGGCCATAGGTGCCAGCAACTTTGAAATTTACGCCCTTTTTGCGAGCGAAAGCTTAGTTGTGGCGTTTTTTGCGGGCATTTTGGGTGCGTTTTTGGGCTACGCGCTAAGCTATATAATCGCTTATAGTATCTTTGGCTACGGTATCGGCATCGCGTGGATCGTGCTTCCGCTTAGTATCGCTTTTGCGCTTCTTATCTCGATTGCGGGCTCGCTCGTGCCGATGAGAAGCGTCGTCAAACTCTTGCCTGCGGAGGTGCTATATGATCGCAAATAAGGGCTTTTTTTATAACGTTATCTTTAAAAGCCTGCGCTTTGGCGCGGCTAGAGTGGGCGTCATCATCGTCTCTATCTTGCTTGGCGCGTGCGTGACGGCGGCCTTTGTAAACGTATATCTGGATATCGACTCAAAAGTAACGAAGGAACTAAAAAGCTACGGCGCAAACGTGGTTTTCGCTCCCGCAGACCCCGTTAGCGACGCGGTAAACGAGGCTAAATTTAACGAAAAGATCGCCAAAATCCCAGGCGACAAGCTAATCGGACAGAGTGGATATCTTTTCACTCAGGTAAATATCGGTCCGACGACCGCGATCGCTATGGGCGTCAAATTTAGCGATTTAACGCGGGTTAAGCCGTTTTTGGAGGTCAAGGAAGGGCAGGGTATAACGCTTGATTTTGACGAGAGAAACGCGCTAATCGGCACCGATTTGGCCAAACAAAGCGGCTTTAAGGTCGGCGACGTGATCGAAGTAAGACAAATCGGCGCGAATTCGGGCGAAAAGGTAAAGATCCGCGGCATCGTGCAAGACGGCGATAAAGAGGACTCGCTACTCATCATCTCGCTGCCTCTAGCGCAAAAGATAGCAAACGAGCCAAATACGCTAAACTATGCAGAAGCCGTGGTAGCGGGTAAATTTGACTACATAAGCGAGCTTGGCAAGAGCCTTAGCGACGAGCAAATTTCGGTTAAACCCGTGGCTAAAATTTCAAAATCAGAGGGTCTGATTTTGGATAAGATTAAGCTTTTAATGGCGCTTGTTAGCTTTGTCATTTTGCTCATCACTTCTATGTGCGTAAACACGACGCTAAGCGCGATTTTATTCTCGCGCTCAAAGGAGATCGCGCTGCTTAGAGCGCTTGGAGCTAGCAAAAAAAACGTGTTAAATTTATTTGGCGTCGAGATCTTCGTCACGGCATTTGCGGCGGCTTTGGCGGGCGCTATTTTAGGCTACGGCTTAGCGCAAATTTTAGGTTACGCGATTTTTGATTCGAGCATCGATTTTAGATTTATGAGCATACCGATAGCGATGGTTATCTCGCTCGTTTTTGCGGGCGTGGCCTCGATCTATCCGATCAAACGGGCGCTAGAAAATAAGATGGCCGATATTTTAAGAGGAGAATAATATGCAGTACGCGATAAGATTAAACGGGATAGAAAAAAGATTTGGCGAAGTAAGGGCGCTAGAGAGCATTACATTTGACGTAAACTCCGGCGAGTGGGTCAGCATAATGGGTCCAAGCGGCAGCGGCAAAAGTACGCTGGTAAATATACTCTCGCTGATGGACGAGCCAACCGCAGGCACCTACATGCTAGGCGGAGACGACGCTAGCAGGCTTAGCGACGAGGAGACGCTCAAATTTCGCCGCGAAAAGATCGGGCTGATATTTCAGCAGTTTCACCTCATCCCCTACCTAAACTGCGTCGAAAACGTGATGATAGCGCAGTACTACCACAGCAGCGTGGATGAAGAGGACGCTAAAAAGGCGCTCGAGCGAGTGGGGCTAGGGCACAGGCTAGATCACCGTCCGAGTCAGCTTAGCGGCGGCGAGCAGCAGCGTCTGTGTATCGCGCGCGCCCTGATAAACGATCCTGATATCTTGATAGCCGACGAGCCGACGGGCAACCTAGATGAAGCAAACGAGCGCGTAGTTTTGGAGCTGTTTCAAAAGCTGCGAAGCGAGGGCAAAACGATCCTTCTCATCACGCACAACCCTGATCTTGGGCAGTTTGGCGACAAGATCGTCTATCTAAGGCACGGCAAGATGGAAAATATCCACTACGTGAGCGACGGCGAGCGTGCTCAGGCATGCGAGAGGCTAGCAAGCGAGCCAAAGGGTCAAAGCGCCTTTGCAACGGTTTAAATTTGGGAGAATTATGATAAAAAAATATATATTATTAGTCTTTGCGGCGGCGATGATAGCGGGCTGCGGAAATAGCGGCTTTGATAAACACCACATCAGCCTAAACTCGCCAAAGGGCGTCGATACGCACTATTTTCCCGAGGGCAGGCGGCTTAAAACGGACGGCAAGCCCTATATGCTCTTTTTCTTTGGCACATCCTGCGGCGCCTGCGTAGCGCAAGCTCCGATCGTAAATGAAATTTACTCCGAGCTTAAGGACAAATTTGGCGTTTACGGGATATTTGGACCCAGCCTTGGATTTGATAAAGATATCGATATGGTAAAGCAGCACCATATCGACTATGACGTGATTAGCGATAAAATTTCGGTCGATTATTTCAGCAAGGCAGTGGGCGGCGTGATGGGCGTGCCTGCTATCTTCGTCTTTGACGGCGAGGGCAATCTCAAAAAACGCTTCATCGGACTCACTCCAAAAGTCACTCTAGAAAATGAGATCAAGCTGGTATTATAAATTTACTCAAACGTAAAGATTTAGTAGTAAAATACGCTTAAATTTGATCCTAAATTTGACCCGTCCGCATTAAATTTGCGGCGGTCAAATTTGAATAAGGAGACGCGAAATGAAACTAAAAATTTTCTCTATTTTGCTATTTGCGATTTTTTTCGTAGGTTGCGGCGAGCCTCGCACGCCAGAGCTTTACGCTAGAAGCACGGTGCCTATTTTTATAACAAACGGCGATGTAAATAAAGCCTCGCGCAGCGTCTATGTTTACTTTAAAAACTCCTGCGGCTACGTAAACACGCTAGAAAATACCGTGCGAAACAGGCTACTGCAAAACGGCTTTACCCAAAGCATGGATCAAAAGAGCGCCGATATCGTGATAATGGGCGATTTTGCGAGTTTGCAGCGCCTTGAGCGACGCGAACGCCCGCGAGTGTATATGAATATGGGATATGGCTTTGGTAGCTACGGGCGCGCGCGAAGTATGGGCTTTGGCATGCTTTTTGGCGACCCGTTTGACGACGATTTTTACGACAGGACGGATTATTATCTTTATAGAGCCTTTATCAGCGTGATGATCCGCGCAAACGGCAGCGAACAAAGGACGAATCTCGAGATCGAAAGCGGGCAAAATCTTTATTCGCCAAGCTACATAATCCCATACATAGAAGAAAAGGCGGCGACGCAGATACTTAACTTTTTTTACCCTTAACGGTTTGTCTTTTTGTCCTATACGTCATTACTTTTAAATTTGGCTCGGTCATTACCGACAAGGTAACTCCCGTCGCCAAATTCAAAAGCGCCTCGTCTAGAACAAAAATACTTCGCCTTAACTTTTTACGTTCAAATTTGAAGTTAAATTTACAAATTTGAGTCACCGAGACCCGCACCGCAAAAATGCTAAATTTAAACTTGCGACGCTTTGCGCCAGCAAAGCCATGTTGCCACTTCTAACGTGCTAGGGTTGGAGAGAGCTTCTGCGTCGCTGCGCTAGAAACTGCCAAGCAGAGCGTAATTCAAGCCCCCTTCCCTCTTAGCAAGAAAGACTAAATTTAATACATAACGCCAAATTTAACCAAACCAAAATTTAGTATCTTGAAGGTGCGGGTATCGGTGCGTAAAATTTACGTTTATCAAATTTAACTTTGCTAGCGTCAAATTTGCCGCCGTCTGCAAACCAAGCCGCGCAAAATTTATAAATCTTATCTTAACGAAAATCAAGAAATATTCAAATATTTTTCTATATAATTATGATATAAAAAATCAAAATTATCATAAAGGATACTAAATGAGACTAGCTATCAGTCTGGCTGCGGCTGCGACGGCGCTATTTGCAAACGGCGCAAATCCTGACGCCATAAAGCCGATAAAGGATTTTACGCCTCCGCCGCCATATACGCCAAATGTCGCCCAAAGCGCATTTCCGGAAAATCAATTTGACCGTGCGCCTAGGGATGATTATTTTTTCGTGACGGATTTGCTTGATAATTCTATGGATAAATTTCACGTTGCAGGTGGATTTTACGGCAGGACGTTTTACGGCTCGGGGCTTTTTAAGTACCGTGGTGCAAATTTCTATACGATTTTAAACGCAAATTTTTCTAAAGCCAACCACTACAAAGACGGCGGCGGCAGAGAGTGGAACTACGGCTACGCCAGGCAGGGGCAAAGCGCGGTCGTGGGTTTCGTGCCTAGCGAGCTAAGCGAGTTTAGATTTACGCTCGTACACGACAACATCGATGACGACAAGCAGCCTCACCACCTTATGGATGCCGTCAAAACCGAGCGATACGTCGGTAAATTTAACGCTCGCATCGGCGCGGAGGATCTATCAAATACGCTAAATTTCGAGTTGATGCTACGCGACGTGAGCAGAAACGCCGACAACTATCATCTAAGGAGCGCGGCGCAGACGGTCAAGGTCGAACTGGATAGAAAAATCGTGGACGCCGAGCTAAAATACGACGCGGATTTGGGCGGCTTTCACAATCTCGCGGGTATTAGCTATCAGCACGATAAGCACGAGGGTAAAAGGTATGTAAAACAGCCCAGCGGCTGGGTTTTTAACGGATATAGATTTGCCGATGTGACAAATAAACGAACGAGGATTTTTGATACGCTAAGCTATAAATTTAGCGATGCTCACAAGCTTAGTTTAGCTCTAAACTACGACTGGATGAAGTCAAATTTAAAGGGATTAAACGAGCCTTATTTCGCACCCGCCGCACCGCTTAGGACGGTAAAAGGGCTTATCCGCAGCATTTACGGATATGATTTTGACGGTAGCGTCAAACAAGACGGCCTAAGCGCTAGCCTAAAATACGATTTCACGCCAAATGAGCTAGATAGCTACTACGCGGCGCTTGAGAGCTTGCAGCGCATACCCGGCAACATGGAGCGATTTAACACGCTTTACGGTCCGATGAATAACGGCTGGGTGAGCAACCCGCTACTAAAGCCCGAGCGCCACAACCGCGTAAATTTGGGCTTTACTTACAAGAGTGAATTTTATAAAGAGTACATGAGCTCGCGCCAGGGCGAGGATAGCTTTAGCGTGGGCGGGCACTTTATCGCAGACGACGCGCAGGATCTGGTTATCTACGATCGCCGCCACTCTACTGCGGCTGCGCCGATAAATAAAAACGCCGTCATCACGCGTAACGTCGACGCTAGAATTTACAGCGTAAATTTGCGCGGCGAGTATAACTTCGCGCGAAATTTCGGGTTAAAAACATCGCTATTTTACAACTACGGACAAAACAAAACTGACGGCAGACCGCTCTATCAAATTCGCCCGTTTGAGGCAAATTTGGCCTTTGATTACAAAGACTACGCGAGCTTTGGCAGCTACAATATCGGCACCGCGGTACGCTACGTAGCAAAGCAAAATAGGGGAGATTTTGATAAATCTACCGGCTTTGGCATCGACAAGCGCGAAGCTGCAAAGAGCTTTACGACGATGGACGTTTATGGCGGATTTGAGTTTAAAAACAGCTGGGGCGTGAGGCTTGGCGTGACGAATATCTTTGATAAAGATTACGCCGAGTTTATCAGCGGCGAGCACGTAGGTGCGCTAGATCCTGCGGTGGTGCATGCGCCGGGGAGGGCGGTGTTTGTTAGCTTCCACTCTAGTTTTTAAAACTTGAGCGGCGGCTTTTTGCTCTATACTTCGTTGCTTTTAAATTTGGCTCGGTCATTACCTACATGGTAACTCCCGTCGCCAAATTTAAAAGCGCCTCGTCTAGAACAAAAACACTTCGCCCTATTTTTTGATTCAAATTTGAAGTCAAATTTGCAAATTTGGGTCGTCCAGACCCGCACCTTGAAAACGTAAATTTAAAATTTGTAGCGCGGCATCTTCTCGCATCGCAGGGCTAGTATGCTACAAAAAAGTCGGATTTTAAAAATTTGAGTATTTAAATTTAACGCTCAAATTTAACAATCCAAATCAACTAAAAACCAAGATTTAAATCAAGGTTTTATATTTAAATCTTGGATATAATTATCAAAAATAAGTTGAGGTAAGCTCGAATTTGCCTCGAGTAAATTTAGCATTTTTGCGGTGCGGGTCTGGACGAGTCAAATTTAGCTATTAAATTTTACGATCAAATTTGATGCCTGGGGGCGATCCGCGAAGCGAAACGAAATAAAATTTAAAATCTTAATACAAGGAGAAAGCTATGAACAGACGAGGATTTTTAGGACTTGGCGCAGCGCTGGGCGCGACGACGATGGCTCCTAGCCTTTTTGCGAAGGAAAACTTTACGATGTGGGGCGCGCCTGCGATCCCTAGCGTGATAATGGCCGTGGCAAGCATGCAAGGCGAGCTAGCAAAGACGCACGACGTGAAACTGCGCATCTGGAACACTCCGGACGTCCTGCGCGCGGGCGTGGCTAGCGGCGATATTAAGGTCACCATGTCGCCCTCAAACGTCGCAGCGAACCTGCGAAACCAGGGGTTAAATTTCGCGATGTTAAATTTACTCACGCTAGGCGTCATGAATGCGATGATAAAAGACGAGAGCATCAAGACGCTAGAGGACTTCGTCGGCAAAAAAATCATAATGCCGTTTAAAAACGATATGCCCGATCTCGTGCTACGCGCGCTTTGCAAGAAACGCGGCATAGACGCGAGCAAGCTTGACATCACGTACACTCAGACTCCGCCTGAAGCGGTGGGGCTGTTTATCCAAAAGGACTACGACGTGCTTATAGTGCCGCAGCCTCTTAGCGAGGCGACGATTTTGCGCGGCAAAAAAGCGGGCGTAGCTGTGCATTACGGGCTTGATTTTCCTAAAACTTGGGGCGAGAGCTTTGGTGCTAAACCATACATCCCGATGGCGGGCATCATCGTAAACGTGGACTACTACGAGGCAAATCGCGCGCTTTTTGAGACGCTGCACGCCGATCTAACAAGTGCACTAAAATGGATACTAGAAAACAAGCAAAGCGCGGCTAAAATCGGTGCCGAGTATCTGCCGGCTCCAGAGCCTGCGCTAGCCGGGGCTTTCGATAAGGCAAATTTGACCGTAACAAAAGCGCATGAGTTGCAAGATGACGTAATGGCGTTTTTTGAGCAAATTTTCGAGTTTAATCCAAAGCTGCTCGGCGGCAAAATGCCTGATAAGAGCCTATTTTTATGATACTTATAGATAACGTCAAAAAAGACCGCGGCGCGTTTTTAAAGGTCGCGGACTACCTTTGGGGCGGCTTTAGCGGACTTGCGACGATAGCGCTTATTATCGCGCTTTGGCAGATCGGCAGCGAGCTGGGAGGGGAGTTTTTACTCCCCGCGCCCGAGGCAGTTTTCGTGCGGGCTTACGAGCTTTTGGCGGATTATAAAAACAGCGAGATAAACATCACTCTCGTGCGCTCGCTAGTGGGAGTCGGTACGGCCTGTGCTATCGGCATCACGCTAGGTCTGGTTGCGGGAGCGTATAGAAGCTTTGCCGCATTTTTAAAGCCCGTGATCACGACGCTGCTTTCTATGCCGCCTATTATTTGGATCGTTTTAGCTATATTTTGGTTCGGGTTTGGAAACGCGAGCACTATCTTTACGATCATTATCACAGTTTTGCCGCTAACCTTTGCTAGCTCGATGGTCGGCATGATGAGTGTTAGCGAGGAGCTAAAGGAGATGTTTGACGCGTATAAACTAGGCATTTGCAAAAAGATTCGCCACCTATACGTTCCGCACCTAACCAGCCATATCATCAGCTCTTTAAGCGTTGCCGTAGGTATGGGCGTAAAGATCGTCATCATGGGCGAGCTACTGGGCGCAAACGAAGGTATGGGTGCTAAGATCGCGAGCGCTAGAGTGATGCTAGACACCACCGAAGTGATGGCCTACGTCGTGCTTACTATCGCTATCATTATGCTTTTTGAGTATCTGGTTATCGAGCCGCTAAAGATCACGCTAATGCCGTGGAAAAGGTAGTTTAATATGCTGGAACTTCAAAATTTAGAATACGAAATTTTACGCGACAAGGTCGTGCGCGATTTTAGTTTAAAGGTCGGCGCGGGCGAAGTAGTGACGCTATTTGGCGCGAGCGGCTGCGGTAAAACCACGATCCTGCGCCTGATCTCTGGCCTCATCGACCCGCGCAAAGGTAAAATAATCAATAAATTTAACAAAACGACCTATCTCTTTCAGGAAAATCGCCTGCTGGAGTGGAAAAACGCGCTTGATAACGTGCTACTCGTAATGGATGAGCCTAATAAAAAGGCCGTGCTAGAGCTCTTTGCTAGACTTGGACTAACAGAAAAAGACGCGCTAAAGTACCCAGATGAGCTAAGCGGCGGTATGCGCCAAAGGGTTGCTTTCGTGCGGGCGATCGTGACAAAGCCTGATTTGCTGCTGATGGACGAGCCATTTTCGGGGCTTGATTATGATATGAAAGAAATCCTGATAGACATCGTCACGCGCCGAGTCGAGGAGGGCATGAGCGTCGTGCTAGTGACTCACGACAGGATGGAGGCGGCTAGGATGTCGAGTAAAATTTGCTTTTTAGCGAGCAAGGGCGCGGTGATCGAGCGCGAGCTAGAGCTTGAGCGCGCCTTTTCGCAGCGGGATTTTGCCTACGCTAGCGGCGTGATAGAGGAAAATTTTAAAGGAAAAATTTATTATGATTAACGACTTTTTTACCTATCCGATGAGAATTTTTTTCCTTACGAGCGCGGTTTGCGCGGTGCTAGGCGGAGCGATATTTTTTACGCCCGTAGATTTCGTTAGCTGGCATAAATTTATCTTTTTGCACTTTGTCGCAGCCCTTGCGTATGCGGGATTTTTGCTAACGGGGCTAACAGATTGGACGAATTTTGGCGGAGGGCTAAAAAAGCACGCCTGCGTTATGTTTGCGTTTTTTGCGGCGAGTTTTGTTAGCGCGTTTTTTAGCCTGTTTGCGGCGCACTTTTTTATGGCGCTTTTTTGGGCGTATCTGGCCGGGCTTTGCGTTTATATGATCTGGCTTGATAGAAACGACGATCAGCTAGGCGTTTTGGCATTTTTACTCGGTATTTTGGGCTTTGAGATTTATTATTTGCTTAGCGGCGAGGAGAGATTTTTAAATTTACAAATCCACCTGCACGTTATCGCGATCTTGCTCGTATCTTTTCGCGTTAGCGTGGTGCTTGGCAAAGAGGCGCTAAACCGAGAGCCGGGTATGCGAGACGCGGCATTTGTGCCGAATTTCGTTTATAAAAACATCGCGATCGTTAGTGTTTGCGCGTTTTTGTTAGTTAGCTTGTTTTTTGAGGACAGCAAGGCGGTAAATTTCGCCGCGATAGCCTGCGGTAGCGCGATTTTAGCCAAGCTAAAAGAGTGGCACTACAAGGAGCTTTTGCGCCATAGCTTCGTGATTTATTACTACTTGATGCAGCTTTTGCTGGCTACTGGTTATATCCTTTACGGCGCGAGCGGGATTTTGGGGCTGGGGCTAGAGACAAACATGCTGCACGTCATCGCGCTAAACGGCATTATTTTTAGCATTATGCTTATCTTTAACATCGCGGGTCTGCGCCACAGCGGACAGGAGCTTGAGTTTTTACGCCTTAGCAAGATCGCCTTTGCGCTTGTTATTGCCGCGGGCGTTTGTAGGGGCTTTTTAGCTTACGTTTGGAGCGGATTTTACATCCATCTACCGGTGACCTTTATCGCCGTAGCTTTCGCGCTTTGGTTTACCGATTTTTATAAAATATTTAAAGATAACGAGTTTAGCGACGATCCGGAGTAGATTTATTTTACGGATTAAATTTGACTTATTTTAGCGCCGTAGAATTTTGCCTAAATAATGCCGAATTTAACCCTCCGTATAAAAACAAATCGCCGTATTTGCTTTGCAAAGCCGTATCGCATTTTGCGGCTTTTTTCGAACAACCGAATCGGCAAACGAAAAAGTAAAATTTTACGCACGGAATTCCTTTAAATTTTCGCGTTATTATAGCCGTTAAAACCGAAAATTTATATTAACTTCGCTAAAATCGTTTTTTAGCGACAAAAATACGAAAGGAACGGCCGTGGCGCTACGAAACACTCTGCACTATCTGCTTTTAAGCGAATATCTAAATCCGCAAACGCTACAAAAACTAAACAAAGAACAAAGTAAATATAAAAACGCCTACGAAACGACGCCGGATAAATTTACCGATGATTTTTGGCATTATTTAAAGCAAATGAAAAGCGTCTCGGAGCTTGCAAAAAGCGGAAACAAAAGGAAGTTAAGCATCGAAATTTACGGCGGGATTTTCGAGCTGGACGAGATAGCAAACGAGATAATAAAACAAAATCCGAATTTACAAACTAGCGATTTTCGTCAAAGTCAAAATCAAAAAGCAACGACTTATTTTATAAAATTTACGGGCGATTTGTCCGTCAAAAACGAAGAGGAAAAAGTTAAATTAAGCACGCTCGTTAGCGAGCCCGATTTTAGCGAGCAAGATACTAAAAAATTAGAGCCCGTATGCGGCGAAAATAGCGGATTTAACGTTGATTTAAATAGCGTATTTTTATCCACCGCTCCTTGGGCGGCGGCAAATTTTAGCAAACCGCAAAATTTAGATTATAAAAATTTCGAAGCTCTAAAAGATAGCATAAAAGCCCGGATAGAAGCGCTAGGCAAAAACGAACGAAGTCTGAGCGAAATGGTAAAATTTATCCATGGCGAGTTTAAAAAGCAGTTAAATTCGCCGCTAGTAAGCGACGATCTTCGCGTAAATATCTGCCTAGAAAGCGGCGTAAAAAGTAGCAGCGACTTGCTTAATAGCTTTTATTTGGGCGAGATTAGTCTGGCTCTAAAAGAGGGCTTAAATAATAAAAATTTGCAAACTATTTTTGACGAAACGGGCGAAAACGATATAAAAATAGGGCGCATAGATATGAGGGATAGCGCAAATTTTGATACCGTTTTTTCGATACTAGAAGCCAAAAACTACCCGCTAGGCGCGTTTGCTAGCGAGTATATGCTAATTTACTCGCAACAAATCGCCGTAAATAATATAATGAAGCTTCTTAACGAGAAAAAAGGCGGCGTTTATAGCGTAAACGGGCCTCCGGGTACTGGGAAAACGACGCTCTTAAAAGACGTGGTCGCAGGCGTAATCGTGGAGCGAGCAAAGGTTTTATCTACGCTAAAAGAAGACGAAATTTTCGAGCGCGGCGTCAAACTAGACGGTAGCCAGTACCCGGACTTTTATCCGCTAAATCCCAAGCTAAAAGGCTTTGAGATCGTCGTGGCCTCGTGCAATAATAAAGCCGTAGAAAACATTAGCGCAGAGTTGCCTAAGCTTGATAGCGTAGATAAGGCGTATTTGAGCGAGCTTGATTATTTTAGGATGCAGGCTACGAGGCTGCTATCGGCGGGCGCCTGGGTAGAGTGCCAAAAAAGCCAAATTTCGCAGCCTGCCTGGGGGCTAATATGCGCCACGCTAGGCAATAGCGGCAACGTAAGCGATTTTAAAGAAAACTGCCTAAACGACTTTTTTATCAATCAAAACCATCCGGAATTTGACATCTTAAAAACGCAAGGCGCGATAACGAGCTTTAACGATAAATTTAAGGTCGACGGGCTCGTAAATTTACTCAAATTCGGCAAACAAAGCTATGATTTCAAACTAGCGCAAAAAGAATTTAACGAAGCGCTAAATACCGTAAATACGCTACTAGCGCTACTAAATTTCTCTACGCAAAAGTCGCTAAGCGCGCAGCAGAGTAAAGAGGAGCGCGAAAATAGCTCGCCTTTTATGGCGGAAAACGGCATAAAAACCGCCGTCGCTCAGGCTAGGATAAACGTCTTTATAAAAGCGCTAAATTTACATAAAGCCGCTATCTGGTCGCAAAAGGCGAAATTGGGCGCAAATTTGGCGGCGTTTTGCGATCTGGGTAAATTTAAAAAGAAAGAGCAGGCAAGGGAAATTTTAAAATCGCTATTTTTCGTCATTCCCGTCGTTAGCTCGACATTTGCCTCTTTTGGGCGGTTTTTTAGCGATTTTGGCGAAAACGATATCGGACTTTTGCTAGTAGACGAGTCGGGTCAGGCAAATATCTCAAACGCCGTAGGCGCGCTATATCGCTCCAAAACGGCAGTAATAGTAGGCGACCCGTTGCAACTAGAACCGGTAGTAACTCTACCCGAAAATTTAAACGACGTGCTGCTTGGCTATACCGAGGCGTCTAGGGAGTTTAACGTAGCAACCACGTCGCTACAAGCGTGCGCGGATAAAACCCAAAAAATAGGCGCTTATATCGGTCAAACCTGGGTCGGTTCGCCGCTCATCGTGCATAGACGCTGCGATAATCCTATGTTTAACGTCGCAAACGAGACGACCTACGACGGCGCTATGGTCTGGGGTAAAGGCAAAAATAAAAACTCGCTCGCCAAAGCGACAAGCTGCTGGATAGATATAAAAACGAGCGTTTGGAGCGGCAACGGCAGCGAGGCCGAGCTAGCGGCGGCGGATCAAATTTACGAATCGCTAAAAACGCTAATCGGTGCAAACGCAAGCGAACATATAAAAATCATAACGCCCTTTACCGACGTCGTAAAGCAAAGCGCGGCCTTGCAAAAACAAGGCAAAATACGAATCAGGGCAAACACCATCCACACCATGCAAGGTCAAGAAGCCAAAGTCGTTATCTTTATCCTAGGCGGAGCTAGCGCGGGCGCAAGAGCATGGGCATCGGCAAAGCCGAATTTACTAAACGTAGCTCTAACGCGCGCCAAAGAGTATATCTATATCGTCGGCGACAAGGACGCATGGGGTGGACTAAACTATTTTAGCGTTGCAGCTAGAGAAATTTAAGAATAGAAATTTAAACGAAATAGCGGTAAAATTATAATTTAAAATTTAAAGGAGCTTAAATGTCAAATATCTTAATCATAGGCGCAGGCGGCGTGAGCCAAGTCGCGACCGTAAAATGCGCGATGAACGCGGACGTTTTTAGTAAGATCACCCTTGCAAGCCGCACCAAAAGCAAGTGCGACGCGATTGCTAAATTTATCAAAGATCGCCTAGGCGTGCAAATTGACACCGCACAGATCGACGCGGACGATACCGACGCCGTAGTCGCTCTCATCAAAAAAACGGGCGCCGATTTGCTTTTAAACGTCGCGCTGCCCTATCAGGATCTAACTCTAATGGACGCGTGCTCTCGCGCCGGCATCCCATATATTGACACCGCAAACTACGAGCACCCCGACACCGCTAAATTTGAATACAAGCTGCAGTGGGCGAAGGACGGCGAGTTTAAAGCCGCAAACACGATGGCGCTGCTAGGAAGCGGCTTTGATCCGGGAGTGACGAACGTATTTTGCGCCTACGCGCAGCAAAATCTCTTTGACGAGATCCACGAGATCGACATCCTAGACTGCAACGCAGGCGATCACGGATATCCGTTTGCGACGAATTTCAATCCCGAAATCAACCTGCGCGAAGTAAGCGCAAAGGGTCGCTACTGGGAGCGCGGCGAGTGGAAAGAAACGGGGCCGATGGAAATAATGTTCAAATGGGACTACCCCAAAGTCGGCGTCAAGGATAGCTACCTGCTCTATCACGAGGAGCTAGAAAGCTTAGTAAAAAACATCAAAGGGCTAAAGAGAATCCGCTTTTTCATGACCTTTGGACAAAGCTACCTCACGCATATGAAGTGCCTAGAAAACGTCGGCATGCTACGCATCGACGAGGTCGAGCATAACGGCGTAAAAATCGTGCCGATACAGTTTCTAAAAACTCTACTGCCTGATCCTGCGTCGCTAGGTCCTCGCACAAAGGGTAAAACCAACATCGGCTGCGTGATCCGCGGGCTCAAAGACGGCAAAGAGCGCCAGGTCTACATCTACAACGTCTGCGACCACGAGGCTTGCTACGCCGAGACGGGCGCGCAGGCAGTGAGCTATACGACGGGCGTGCCTGCGATGATCGGCTCAATGATGGTGGCAAAAGGCATCTGGAGCGGCAAAGGCGTCTTTAACATGGAAAATTTCGACGCCAAGCCTTTCATGGACGAGCTAAATAAGCAGGGCTTGCCGTGGGAGATCATCGAAATGAAACCCGGCGAAAGATACGAAGTCTAAATTTAGGCTTGTCTTTTTCTACTTATACTTCGTTGGTTTTAAATTTTGCTCGGTCATTACCCACTCGGTAACTCCCGTCACAAAATTTAAAACCGCCTCGTTTAAGCGAAAAATACTTCGCCTTGATCTTTTTTTGTTCAAATTTTTGCTAACTTAAATTTTGCTTGCTCAGTCGTAAAATTTTAATCCGCCTTGATTAAGGCAAAAATACCGCGCTTTGCCCTACTGCATTTAAATTTCTAGTTTAAATTTTGCACCGTTAGCATTCAAATTTTACATCAAATTTAATTTAAGCTTCCGCACTGAAAAGCGTTTAAATTTAGCTATAATCGTGCAGAATTTATCAAAACAAATTTGAGTAAATTTAAAGCTTCCAATCTCCAGTCGCGCAAACTCTGCGCCCACTCAAATAACAACAAAAGGAAAAATTTGAACTCCTCAAAAACTTCACTATCTTTTTTAGTCGTCCTAAGTGCGCTTATGGCGTGTACATCGCTATCTACGGACGTATATCTGCCCGCTATGCCTACGATGGAGCGGCAGCTGCACGGAGACTCGGAGCTCACGATAACGGGCTTTTTGATCGGCTTTGCTATCGCGCAGCTCGTCTGGGGGCCTATCAGCGATAGGACCGGGCGTAAAATCCCGCTTTTCATCGGTATGGCGCTCTTTGCGATCGGATCAGTAGGATGCGCGATGTCAGACACTATGGCTAGCGTCGTGTTCTGGCGCGTGTTTCAGGCTTTGGGCGCATGCGTAGGACCGATGCTAAGCAGGGCGATGATTAGCGATCTTTTCGGTAGCTCGCAGGCCGCACAGATGCTCTCTACGCTAGTTATCATCATGGCGATAGCGCCGATAGCGGGTCCGTTATTGGGCGGCGCGATACTGGAGTTTGGCTCTTGGCACGGGATATTTTGGCTGATGGCGCTAGCTAGCGCGGTTATGTTTGCGATGATTTTTTCTCTGCCGGAGACCTTGCCGCCGCAAAAGCGCTCCACAAAGCCCATCGCATCGTCTTTTAGAAACTATCTAAGATTATTGCAAGACGCCAAATTTATGCGCTACACTCTTAGCGTGACGTTTTTCTACGTAGCCGCCTATGCCTTTATCACGGGCTCATCGTTTGTATATATCGATTATTTCGGCATTCCTAGCAAGTACTACGGATTCTTATTCGGCATAAACATCGTGGGCGTCATGGCGCTAAGTTTCGTAAACAAAAAGCTGGTAAAGCGCTATGCGCTAAACCGCCTGCTCATAGTCTCCACGCTCGTTGCCGCGCTTGCTGCCAGCGTGCTGTTTGCGTTCGCGTTTTTCAAAACGGGCGGCGTTCTTGGCGTAATAATCCCGATGTTTTTCGTCTTTAGCATGAACGGTATTATCGCTTCTTGCTCCAATGCCGCCGCTCTTGATAGCGTGCCGCAGGAGATGAAGGGCTCGGCCGCTGCGCTCATCGGCTCGTTGCAATACGGCAGCGGCATCCTCTCATCGGCGATGCTTGCGGCGTTTTCTGCGGGTACGCCGTGGACGATGTCTTGGATAATAGCTCCGTTTGTTTGGCTAAGCGCGCTCGCGGCGTATTTTAATAAATAAATTTAGCCTTGCGGGTTTGACTCAAATTTCGGTCAAATTCGCAAATTTTGGGTCGCAAAAGCCAAAATCAAATTTGACGGCGGCTAGGTCAAATTTCGCTTTTTATCTGCCGTAAAATTTATCCTCAAATTTAAGCCCGTATGTTAAAATCCAAGCTAAATTTAGGAGAAAATATGAAGCAAATCACGATGCAAGAAGCCCTAGATGCGGTAAGCTCGCGATACTGCAAGGGTCATCGCTACGAAAACGTCGCGCTAAGCGACGAGATGGTGCGCTGTATCTGCGAGGTAAAAGGCCTCGTAAATATGGGCTTTGCGGCTACGGCTATCACGGACGCGTCGCTTGAGTATTTAGCCCGGCTGCCTAAGCTTTCGTATCTATCTTTAGAAAATAGCGAAAAAATAAGCGGCGAGGGCTTTAGATACTTTGCGCGGCACGCCAAGCTAAAGCACATCGACGTCCAAAACGTCGGCATCACCGACGAGGGATTAAGGGCGATCGCGCAAATCCCTAGCCTAAAATCTTTACGCATCGTAGACACGCGCGTGAGTTTTGCCGGGCTACTAGCCGTAGCGGACGCAAAAATTCTATTTCATATCGGCGGCGAACGCTTTAGCAAGGAGCAGATCGCTGAATTTGAGCAAGCGCAAAGAGATTTCCAAAGCAGCAAAAGCAGACCGGATCCGCAGGATGCCGCTGCGGCACAAAGCGCGCTTTTGGAGTTTTTCGCGGCTATGAGCGAATGGGAAAAATTTGCCGCCTGCGAGGCTTATGGCGAAAATAAAGACGAGGCGGGGCGCAGGCTTGATGAGCTCTTTGTCAGCTACTGCACGCCTGCTAAGCGTAGCGGTTATCGCCGCGAGTTCGTCTGGTTTTCGCAAGCAGACGGCGGTACCTACGGCGGATACGAGCTAACGGACGTTGAGAGCGAAACGAAAAATAAATTTTACGTCTATGCCAAAGACGGCTACGGTTTTGCGCGGCGTTTTTTGCTCATACGCAAGGACGGACGCTGGCTCGTAGATAAGCAGCAAGATATGGACGGCGGCTGGAAAAACTGCGGGTTATAAATGCGCTAGGCGGTTTAACTCGGGCGCTTTTTGGCGTTTGGCGCCTCAAATTTCCGCTTTAAAATTTTAAAAATCTCGTGCTTTGAGAACTCGTATTTGTCGTATATCACGGCATCATCATCGCCGGTAGGCTACAAAGGCTGTATGCTATCTCGCGGTTCAGCCCTCCTTTTTTAAATTTTACGTTTAAAACGCCAGTTTTACGGACCGCGCAAATGTATAAATTTGCCTCCTTGCAAAATAGGCCGGTTAATGAGCAAAACCAGCCGAATTTGATCTAAAAAGGTAAAACTACTCCGCCGCCTGCCGTTTGTTTGACTACGTTATCTTCTCGTCCGCCGGCATCGGTACCGACCTTTGGCGAGCCGATATTAGAGCCTTGGACTAGGCGGCAGATATCGCCGGCCTTAGCGCTGCCTGAGACTAGCTTTAGATAGCTCATCTTAGGCGTTACGCGCGTAACCTCGGCCTTAGCGGTCATAGTCTCTTCTTTTCCGACGACTTCTTTGGTGTACGGGTCGATTACCGTTTGACCTAGAGAATACACCTCATAAACGTCTCCTTGCCTTAAATTTTGCGCGATAAGTATCTCATCGCCTGAGACGCTAGAGATTTTTAGCGGATAGATGCTAGCTATGATTTCATCGGTTACGGCTTTTGCTATGTCTTGGACGGCTAGGGCGTAGGCATGGTCGCCTTTGACGCTAAAACTAGCGGCTATATCGTTTGAAAATTTAACCTGCCTAGTCGCCATAGCTAGCACTCTGTAGTGGATACGCGCGCTAGCCTTTTTGCCGCTTGCCTTACCCGTAGTTATGGTGCTTGCCTTGCCTTCGCTAAGGCTAAATTCCTCCAAATCAAAAACCAAGAGATAATCCGCGCCTAGCACGTTTCCTAGCTTCAAAAGCTCCTCTTTTGCGGCATTACCGCTGCTAAGTACGGCTTTTTCTCGGTAATACGCATCGCCGTTTTCCCTATCTAAAACCGTAAATTTACGCGTCTTAGTTATCGCCGTTACCAAAGAGCGAGTTATGTCGTCCGCGACTCGGATACTGCTTTTGTATTCGCCGTTTACCTCAAACGAAAAATCCGATACGTAGCCCGGCATAACCGCTAGCCTGCGGCGATTATTCGGATCAAGGCCGGGAGTTTTATATTTTTTTGAGACGCTGGTTTTTTTGATCTCTACGGCAACGTTATAGCCGTCCGGAGTTCTTACGTTTTTTAAAACCTCATACGAGTCGAATCTCCCGCCGGTTTGCTTTGAAATTTGATCGCTATAAATTTTTTCAAAATCCCTATCTTTACCGTCTTGAATCGAACTCGTCAGCATAAAGGTACTAGCGCTTAGCTTTACGCCGTTCATCCTACCGACGGCATCGGCTAGAGCTTTACTTAAAGCCTCGTCGTAGCTGGCCCCGTAACCTTCGCCGTTAGCGGTGCTTACATTGGTTTTCGTTATAACTTCGGCATTTAGCAAAGATACGAAAAGAGTAAAAGCAAAAATTATCTTTTTCATGACCGCCGCCTAAAAATCGTCTACGCTTAGATTATTGCTTTTCTTGACTCCGGGAGTCGCTTTTTTATTACTTTTTTTCTCGTTAGTTTGAGTTTTTGGGTTAAATTTTTCATTCGCCGCCTCAATACTATCTCTTGAGTAATATCTAATTACGCCTACGACCTCGTAGTCGTCTTTATCCACGCTCCAACTTCTTACGTCTTCGATGCCGCGTAAATTCATAGACGATGAACTACTAAATTCCTGCGACATCTCTTTTATGATGGCATTTGTTTTTTTCTTTTCCGGCGCATTATAGTTCGTAACGTCGTTTTCTCTCGCAGCCTTTATCATAGCTTGTACGGTTTTTTGCTGTACCTTAGTGTCTTTGATAAAGGCTTTGACGTTAGAATTTAAAAAATTAGACATAAATTTATCCGCCATACCGCGAGCTCTTTCGCTGCTTTCCTTTCGGTAGTCTGCGTTCATTCCTTCTTCTTTAATAAAAGAATCCATACCGTAAGCTAGTAAACTAGGGCGGCAGTTTTCGTTGTAGAAATACTTCAATCCGAAAGTGCTTAAAAGCTCTTCGTCGCTAAGCGCATCGGCTACGTCCGTAGGATCTTTACATTGCTCTTTATTTTCCGTCTTTTTAGATTGTCTGCCTTGTTTTAAATCCCTTGCTAATTGGATGGATTTTTCCGTAGTGTAGGCTAATACGCCTATTTCGATTTCGCCGTTATCTTTAGTAACGATAAAATTTGCATACGGCACAAGACCTTCTATGCTATCAAAACCGCTTTTAACAAAGCCGTCTGAATAAGCCTTGTTAAATATATCTTTACTTACTTCGACTTCTAGCCTTTTTTTCTCCGCCTCCGGCTTATCTTGTACGGCTTTAGAGATTATACCAAATACCATGCCAAACACTCCGTCCATATCTTGTTCGGCTTGCATTTGGGTTAATCTTTCGTCCGATTCCTTTTTTAACTCATCTTGCAAAATCGTATCCGGTACGGTTTTATTATAGTAGCTATAAGCTTCTTTAACGGCGACACTGCCGGCCTTTGACAACGCGACCTGAGCTTTTAGCTCTAAAATAGCTTGATTATAAGCGCTAGTTAGATAATCATAATACTGCGGATCGTCGGTTCCTACGTCTATAGACGCCGTTTGTTTGTAGACGGTTGCTTTTATGCCGTTTTTCTTAGCTTTTTGCTTTAGTTCTTTTTCGGCATCGCTCAGTAGCTTTTGCATATTTTCTTTTTTCGGTTTTTGTGCGTCGTTTACCGTTTGGGATATCTTTTGATCGTCTATGCTTTCTAGTTGTTCGCTTTGTTCATTTGCTTCTTGCGCATAACTTAAATTTAACGTCAAAGCCGCAGCTACCGCCAAACTTAAAAATTTGATATTCATATTTTTCCTTTAGTTACCAGCTTACGCTTTTGTTTGAACCGATTTTATTTATATTTATCTCGTCTTCCCAGAATGCTAGACCGGTTTGCAACTGAGTCAAAGTAAGCTGAAAATAATACTCCACTAGCTGTTTATTGTCCGTGGTTTTTATATTTCGCTGTATTATCTTGCCAGATAAGCTCATATCGGGAGCTAGTAGTGTGCCTTTTTTAGCGATCGTATTTTGGGCGAATTCGTCGTTTTCCCTAAGCTCTCTTACGTCGTGAGACATCGTATCTTCCGCTCCTCCGGCAGCGACTGCGGTAGTTATTACTGCTTTACCGCTTTTTAGCATAGCGATGCGGATTTTTTTGGTTAGTAAAGCCGTATCGATGCGCTGGGTCGTATCGTTTATAACCTTGCCCATAGCTACGACGTAACGTCCGCCGCCGGGTCTTTCTAGAGATCCGCTAGATAGTAGGCTTTCTACGGCATCGCTTGCGGCCTTTTCAAAGTCGGTATGATCTATGCCCATCGTTATAGGCTCTGCGTCTTTTACTTTAGAGCCGTTTTGCATATAGCCGCTCGTAGCGCATCCGCTAAATATCGCAGCTATGACGGCTACGGAAAATAAAGTCTTTTTCATTATTTACTCCTTAGTTTTTAAATTCGTATCTATTTATGGTCTTGATATCTTTATCGTCGCTATCCGGGGTCGTTATACGTAGTTTGTAGTTAACCGCTTTGTCGCTAGGCGAAACGGCTCTAACGTTAAAGTCCCTTTTGCTCTGCACGACTACTCTTTTCCATTTCGTAGCTATGTTTGTGATTAAAAAGCCGTCTTTATCAAACCAATCTACCTTATAAAGCAGGTCTTTGTTAAAAGACGATTCGTTTTTAAACCTAGCCTCGACCTCCATCATGCCGCCGTTAGTGAAGCGGTCGTTTAGGCTTTGCAGCGATAAAAAGCTATTTACCGAGCTATCCTCGATATCTAGGTGCGGGCTTGCTTTGGGCTCTTTTGACGAGCAGCCTATGAGCAATAAGCTAAGCGCAAAAAGCGCAAATTTTTTCATTTTATTTCCTTTCATAGTAAATTTCGTTTAGGCTAATATTGCCAGGCGTTAGAGATTTTATATAGATGATAGCATTTAGTCCCTCTTTTAGGGTTATATTTTTAACCGGCTTTGCGTCGTTTGTTACGATTTGTAAAATTTGCCCTTTATTCTCGACTCTTAGGCTTTGAAAGTCGCGCGGCAGGGTGCTCCAGTATCTGACGTCCGATTTATTGGTAATCGCCGAATATAAACCGGCCGCTATCGTTCCTATATCTCCGGCTGCTTCTCTAGCTCCGTAGCTAAGCGCCGCTTTGGTTATCGCCCTTGCTACGGTTCTGGTTACGCGAACGGGCATTTGGTCTTTAAATTCGGTTCTTACCACGGCGTCCATATCGGCTATCCGGGTCGTAGGCTCGCCGTTTACTTTTATAAATTCATACGAACTAGCGCTTTGATCCAGCGTCGGTAAGGCTATACCTACGTGAGGCACATGCATGGTGGCTATAAAAAGCGGTATATCGTATCTGAGCTCTTTTCTAGCGATAGTTTGGCCGTTTTCGTATATGACCCAAACGTATTTAGAGAGATTTTTGTGTCCGTTTTTAGAAAAGTAGCTATCTATCAGCGCCATATCTTTTCTAACTTGCGGATTTTTACTATCCATCAACAAGGTTTCTTTTAGTAAATCTCGCGATTTTTCGTAGTTGCCGTCCATAAAGAAAAATATACCGGCTAAATACGAAGTAAACGGATTTATAAAATTAGGCAAGGCTCTAAAATTGCCTATTGAACTCTCGTATGAGGATAGTATCGCCGAAATTTGCGAGTCGTTTTGAGATTTTTGATCGTTTTGCTCTACTTTGGCGTCTTTTTCCAGCTCGTCTTTAACCTTTTGCAGCTGCTTGGCATACATATCTTTAGCTCGCCTTTGCCTATCTATGGCTCTATTTAGCTCCACTCTAGCGCTATCGTAATCTTTCATAGACATAAAGTCTAACGATTTATAAATATTGGTCATAACGCGCTCATAATAATACCCCTCGTAATCAAGCGTATTTTCATTTACTAAAGCCGAACCTATCTCGGCTCCTACCGCAGATAGCGCGCCTTTTTCGTCTATATCTTCTTTATATTTTGACTCGGCTACGTCAAAATAATAAACGCTAGCGTTAAAGTCTCCGCACTGTCTAAGCAACGCGCCTGCTTGATTTGCCGAAAGTACGGCATCGTCGCTTTTTGCGATCTTATCTTTTTGCTCAGTTACGTCGCAAACTCCGTCGGCAAATTTTTTAGAATAAGCCGCGATGCCGTCTTGATGGCCGGTTACCGCCGCACAGCCTACAAACGATACGAAAACGATACAGCCCATAACGCATCTTTTGATAAATAGACGTTTAAAACCACTCATCTTGCCCCTAGATTTTAGATTTTAGTAATACTTGTATAATGTTGCATCAAATGATATTAAATGAATATTAAGCAAAATCACAAAATCTTTAAAACACCATCTTGCGTATAAATTAAAATAAAGATTTACTATAAGAGCAAATCGCCTCGCTCGTTATGAAAAAAATTTTACCGATTTTAGAGGCATAAATTTGCGTCCTAGCTTTGCTTTTCAAATTTCTGCTTTAAAATTTTAAAAATTTCATGCTTTGAGAGCTCGTATTTATCGTATATCACGGCATCATCGTCGCCGGTAGGCTGCATGAGACCGTATGCTAGCTCGCGGTCTAGCCCGCCTTTTTTAAATTTTACGTTTAAAACGTCTATTTTGCGCTTGGCGTCTATCTCGCGGATGCTGATTTGCTTGATATCTTTAAAGTAAAATTTGGCATTTTTACCGCCTTTTTGCACTAAAAATCCGTCGCCATCGATACGCAAAAAACTAACTTGAAATATCTTTTTTACGCAAAAAACCGCGCAGATCACGGCAACGGCCATCGTAAAAATGCCCGTGCCGCCTATCCCGTAATAAAAATATCCCGCAAAACCCGCGCAAAATAGCGCAACCGCCAAAAATAATGCGCTTGCTGCGCCTTTTTTATTTTCTTTTACCGTCATCTTTGCTCCTTTTTGTAAATTATACCAAACGGCGGCGTAAATACGGATATTAAAGCGCTAAGCGCAAGCATAAATTTAGCGCTTAAAAAGCGTTACCCGCGGTTAAATTTTATATCGGCATTAAAATCGGCGCAATTTTTGCTATAATAAACGTGAATTAAATAAAAAATGACCCGGCAATTCGGCTAGTTTGCTTTGCGCGGGTAAATTTAAGGACGTAAATGCAACAAAACACGGTTTTTAGCGGCGAGTATTCTCGCAGAGATATTTTTTTAGTTATGACGCTGGTTTATATATTCGGCGTGATATGCAGGTATTATTGGGTCGTTTGGACGTTAGGCATGGACGAGTTTTGGCTTAACGGCGTGCCGCTGCTAACTACTAACGATGCGTTTGCTAACGCGGAGGGGGCGCGCGATATGTTAGCGGGCTTTCATCAAAAAGGCGACCTTAGTCCGTACGGTGCTTCCATCCCGACGCTAACGTTTTTAATAAGCAATATTTTATCCTCTAACGTAGATACTGTTGCATTTTATTCGAGTATATTTTTATCTCCTTTGCTAGCGGTGCCCGTCATCTTAATATCAAGAGAATACAAAATGCTAAGCGTCGGCGTCGTGGCGTCTTTGTTAGCCGTTTCGGCGCCTGGGTACTATATCAGGACTATGGGCGGATATTTTGATAGCGATATGCTAAACATAACCCTGCCCGCGCTAACGGTTTGGTCTTTAATCAAACTCGTAAAAAGTCGCTCTAATAAAGATATATTTTTACCGGCCGTTTTTACCGCGCTTTATTCTTGGTGGTACGTTAGCTCGTATTCGTTAAATTTAAGCCTTTTGGTTACGTTTTTATTATATACGCTAGTAGCAGATAGGCGAAATGACGTAAACTACAAAGCGGCGATACTGATGGCGGTCGCTCTTATTAGATTTGATTATCGCAGCGAAGGCGAAATGATCGTTAATTACGTTTTGGCCCTAAAAGTCGTTCTTATAGCGGCGTTATATTTTTTTATGGCGAAAGCTTCCGTTTCTTTAGGCAAAAAGGCCGTTATCGGCGCAGGCTTATTCGTAGCGATTTTATTTGTGAGCTTTGGCGGATTTGAGCCGGTTTTATACGTACTTGACGTTTATATAAATAAAAACGTAGGAGGAACTTTAGAGACGCTTCATTTTTATAGCACCAGAAAGACCGTCATCGAGGCGGCTAACATATCTTTTAACACCTTTGCGATATATGCGGCCGGAAACGTTATTACCTTTATAGTTTCTATGGCGGGTCTTGTTTTGCTGGTTATTAAATTTCGCTCCTTTATCCTAGCTCTTCCTATGGCGGCGCTCGGGTTTTTATCGTTTGTCGGAGGGGTTAGGTTTGCTATGTATATTACGCCCGTTGCCGCGCTAGGATTTGCTTATTTTATATATTTTACATTTGAGTATTTCGGTATCAGAAGATGGCTAAAAAACGCCATGACCGTTTTGCTGGCATGCCTAGCCTTGACTCCTAATGTCGATTTTATATATAGATTTCTCGTTCCGCCTACACTTTTTAAGAGCTCTATCGCACCTTTAGTGCAGCTAAAAGATAAGGTTAGTAGAGAGGATTATGCGGTATCTTGGTGGGATTTTGGATATTTGATTAGATATTATGCCGACGTCAAAGTGGTCTCAGACCCCGGCAGCAGGCAGATAGGCGAATACGCCTTTTTATCGGCCTTTATGCTAAACGAAAATCAAACCGCTTCGGCTAACATGGCAAGACTAAGCGTAGAATACATCGAAAAAAGTCTGGATGAAAAGCCCGGTTCATTATTGTTAAGAGCGCAAAAAGACTACGGCGAAAAAGATATAAATAAATTTTTAAAATCTCTAAACGACGAAAATTTTAAGCTTCCTAAAAAAACGAGAGACGTTTATTATTACTTCGTGCCCGAGATAATAGACATGCTACCTGCTATTTTAAAATTTACCTCCATAAATATCGCTACGGGCGAGGAGCGACTGGATAGAACGGTGCACATCGGCTATCAGTTTACCATAGAAGCTGACGGCAAGCTAGACCTAGGCGGCGGCTGGACGTTGCCCGGCATAGACAGTCCGTATCTACTACATAACGGCAAAGAGGTAAAAATAAATTCCCATCATCATATAGCCAGAGGCGCGGACGGCAGCATCGTAAAAAACGATAAAAAGCTGGACGAAAGCGCGGATATCCATGTTTTATTTTTGGCCGATTACGAGAGGATTTTGATTTTAGATCAAAAAGCTTACGATTCGGCCTTCGTGCAGATGTTTTTGCTGGATAATCACGATAAAAATCTATTTGAGCAGGTTTATCTGGGCAATAAAGCAAAAATTTACAAACTACTAAAATAAACAAAGCCTTGTTTAGCCTCGTAGTCTCAGCTGCTAGCGAGGCTAAATTCGGTAGCGATTATTTAAGCGTTCCGGTTTTACGGCTCGGCGTAAATTAATCTAGCCTACTTTTTGCGTCACAGTAACCTCTGGCGCGTTTTTAAGATATTTGCTTAAATTTGAGTCGTTTTTATGTTTTAGAGATAAATTCGGCGCAAACGGGCATAGTCTTGCCTACATTTGCGCCAAATTTTGAGGATTATTTTATTTTAGCTTCCAGCGAGATTTCTACGTCCGGATAGCTTTTGCCGCCGTGAAACGCCTTGGCTGCGGTTGCAAATTTAGCAAAAGTCTCGTCTAGTTTTAGATCGGCTAAAAGATCGACTCCGATTTTAGCTTTTAGCGTGCCGCCCTCGACCGTATACTGCGTTTTGTAGGTTTTGCTATTTCCTTTTACGCTTACTTCGACTTCTATTTCGCCGGCCTTATCGTCGCCGCTAGCCGATACGATTTTAGCCGCGATTGCGTTGCCGTCAAAGATTATGCCGATACGTTTATCGCGGTCGGGGAGCTTTGTGTTTATGTTTTTTGGATCGATGTTAAATTCAAAGCTCTTTAAAAAATCCGCGAAATTAGCATTTTCCGCGCTTTTAAAGCCTAGTTCTTTAAACGTGCCTTCAACACCTGTTTTGTTTGCCAGCTTATAGCCGACGAATTTTACGTTAGGCTCGCCCTCTACGCTAAAAGCAAATGCTGAAGCCGCAAATAAAGAGGCGATTAACGCGCCAGAAACGATTTTTCTCATCCGTTCTCCTTAAGATTAAGATTAATAACTGCTATCATTAAGCCAGCAATTATATAATCTAAAACTTCAAACGAAGCTTAAAGTTGCCATTTTTACCCGCTTTCGTTTTAGCGCGCTGGGGCGGCTTAAAATTTACCTCGGCTGGGCAGCGCCTAGAACGAGCGATTTATCAGAGCCGTTTTTTGAAAGATACGGCAAAAACGGCGAATTTTATGCTTTATAGCAAGCTTTAAGCGCGGCTTACGGTGCACGGAGTAAAATTTAGCAAGAAAAATTTTAGCGAAACCAGAGTCGTTAAACAAGACGCCGCAGAAGCGCTTGAAAACGTCTGCTGGCACCTTGATATAAACGCGCTAAAATACGGCGTCAAAGACGTAGAGGCGATGCTCGCGCTCTTTTGCAAAGAGGGCTTCGTAAACGAGACGATAAAATCTCAAATGACGTTATTTACGTTTCAAATTTTTAAAATTAATGGCAAATTTAAGCTCTGCGAGAGCGGCGCAAATAGCCTACAAAGTGCAAGCTAAAAGGCGCGCAAACATCATACGGGCGTTTTTTGCGGATACGTCGTTTGCCGTTCATTCCCAAATTCCCATTTTCTCTTTTTTAAATCTTGCTACCATATCCTCATTTCCACATCGTTCGCTAATGCAAACCCACTCTTTGATATTCTTGGTTAGCCACTCGTTTTCTACTGCGTATTTACACATAAATAGACCCAAATTTGATAAATCGTTTTCATCCCCTTTCGCGTGAAAAGTATTTTTATCAATCCTAATCAAATTACACTGCTCGGCAAGCTTGTCTAAATATTCGTATATTACGTCTAGCCTATACTTTTTCTCTCGTAAAACCTTCTCTTCGTCTATCACTATTTTCGTGCCTAGTAACGGGTAAGCCATATTTTTCCTTTTTATTTTGATTAAATTTGCCGTTTTGCCCCGAGCCGAATTTAAAAGCAAAGGCGGTTAAATTTAGCTTCGCAAACGAGCAGGCCGGGCGCTAGCCTGCCGCAATCAGCCAAAAACCTTTTTTAAATGCGCTTCGTAATCTCTCATAAAACGCTCTACGTCGGGATTTTTAATGACGTCGTTGCACATAAAAGTAGGCAGCCTTTTTGTGCCTAAAAACTCATTTGCCTTATGAAAATGCAGATAAACGCCGTCTACGCCCACGCCCTCGAAAAAATCGCCTGGCTTGTCAAACGCCTGAAGCGGCGCATTCCACGTGACGCTTAGCATATGTGATTTGCCCTTTATCAGGCCGCCGGTGCCGTATCCGTCGTTTGGACTCGCGCTGTGCCGTCCGTCGTTTGCCACTATCTTGCCCATGCCGCTCATAAACACCTCGTCGATATATTTTTTAACGACCCAAGGCTCGCCCATCCACCACGCGGGCATCTGCCAGATCACGGCATCCATCCATAGAAATTTCTCTACCTCGCCCTCTAGGTCGTAGCCCTCATGTATCGTAGTTTCGCGCGTTTCGTGCCCTAGGGCTTCCAGCGTATTTTTGGCTAGCTCGTGCAAGGTTTTGCTTAGCTTGCCGCCATTGCCGTTAAACGGCGCTCCGCCGTTGATAAGTAGTATTTTCATCTTTTATCCTTTTGATTAAATTTATTCGTTAGCGGCTTACCGCATCTAAATTTAAATTCTGCCTTGCGCCTTATATGCGAACGCAAGCGTAAATTTTACAAAGCGCTTATTGCTAAATTTTACTTTCGCGCCGCAGTTTAGCGTCCTAAAATTTCAAATTTATCGCCGTGCACCGCGATCGCTTCAGCGTTATTTATCGGCGTCAAATTTAGCTTGCTGCCGTAAATTTTTAAAATTTCGCCGCTATGTGCTTTTGTCAAATTTACACGCAGCAAAAATCAACAAATACCTAAAATGCTACAAATTTTCATTTCCCACGCGATAAGCCCCACTCTTGCTAGCTTAAATTTACCCCAGCGCCACGTAATCAGCGGGCAACGGCGTGATAACGCTGATAAAGATAAAATCCTCCTTGCCGGTGTTTTTCATGCCGTGGCACTCGCCCTTAGCCGAGATCACCACATCGCCCTTTTTGACCGAGACTTGCCTGTATTTAGCGGGTCGCTCACTCTTAAAATTTACCTGCTCGCCGTTATCCAAAAGTCCGCCCGCCGTCTTTTCGGCCTCGCTCGTACCCTCTTTGCTAAGATAAAACACGCCCTCGCCTTGCAAGCACACCCACACGTCGTCGCTTTTAGTGTGTGCGTGCACCGCGACTTCTTGGCCGGCTCGCACGACCCAGACCGCGCAGCTAGTGGCGTCCGTCTCGCAAAATATCGTTTTTCTCGCCTTTTCTCCGCTCTTTGCGACCTCGCTTACGTGATAAATTCGCTTTTTCATTTTTGCTCCTTTTTCGTTCATTTTAGCCGCGCAGAGTGAATACGGCGTGAAATTTAAGTGGATTTGAGCTAAAATCAAAGCCAAAATTTAGCGCAAAAAGGAAAAACGATGCAAGAAAATCCAAAAAAAATGTGGTCGGGTAGGTTTAGCGGTGAGAGTAGCGAGCTTTTGGAGG
Source organism: uncultured Campylobacter sp. (assembly GCF_963526985.1). Lineage (NCBI taxonomy): Bacteria > Pseudomonadati > Campylobacterota > Epsilonproteobacteria > Campylobacterales > Campylobacteraceae > Campylobacter > uncultured Campylobacter sp. Next base: position 99,900 of record NZ_CAURPW010000006.1, on the reverse strand, counting down.
AGTTTAACGCCTCGATCGGCTTTGATAGGGCGCTTTGGCAGGAGGACATCGCGGGCAGCAAGGCGCACGCTCGGATGCTCGGCGCCTGCGGGATTTTAAAGCCTGAGGAGAGCGAAAAGATCGTCGCGGGGCTTGACGCCGTGTTTGAGGAGATAAAAAGCGGTAAATTTGAGTTTAAAACCGCCGACGAGGACATTCATATGGCGGTCGAAAAGCGCCTAAGCGAGCTCATCGGAAGCGATCTTGGCGGCAGGCTACACACCGCGCGCAGCAGAAACGATCAGGTCGCGCTTGATTTTCGCCTCTACGTGCTTAAAAGCGGCGCTGCAATCGCCGAAAAGATCCGCGAACTAGTCGCCGCTTTGCGAGATATAGCTAGCGAGCACGCGGACACGCTGATGCCCGGCTACACGCACCTTCAGCACGCCCAGCCCGTGAGCCTTGCCTATCATTTGCTAGCTTATGCGTTTATGTTTCGCCGCGACTACGAGCGCTTTGCTAGCTCGCGCGAGCGAAATAACCTCTGTCCGCTAGGCTCCGCCGCGCTTGCGGGCACGCCGCATCCGATAAACCGTGAGCTGGTCGCGCAGCAGCTAGGCTTTGCGGGAGTGACGCCAAACGCGATGGATAGCGTTAGCGACCGCGATTTTGCGCTGGAGATTTTGTTTAACGTAAGCGTGCTGATGACGCATGCGTCGCGCCTGTGCGAGGAGCTCATCTTGTGGAGCTCGCAGGAGTTTGGATTTGTGACGATCAGCGACGCGTACAGCACGGGTAGCTCGATCATGCCGCAGAAGAAAAACCCCGACGTGTGCGAGCTAATCCGCGGCAAAACGGGGCGAGTAAACGGCAATCTCGTCGCGTTGCTAACGGTGATGAAGGGCTTGCCGCTAGCCTACAACAAGGATATGCAGGAGGATAAGGAGGGCGTTTTCGACAGCGTCTCTACTGCGCTTGCGAGCCTTGAAATTTTAAAACAGATGCTAAAAACGGCTAAATTTAACGAGCAAAATATGCTCGCGATGACCAGGCGCGGGCACCTCACGGCGACCGATCTGGCTGATTATCTCGTGCGGGAGAAAAACGTGCCGTTTAGACAGGCGCACTTCATCACGGGCAAGGCGGTGGCGTATGCGGAAAATTTAGGTTTGGATCTTAGCGAGCTAAACGCGCAGCAGCTTGCAAGCGTGGATGAAAGCTTGGACGCGGGTGCGGTTAAATTTCTTGATCTAAACGCTTCTAAGGAGGCGCGCAAGTCGCAAGGAGGCACGGCGAATGAGAGCGTGGCGGCGCAGATTGAAATTTTAAACGGGTGGCTGAAAGATAAATAAATTTTAAAATTTATCGCCAAAAGGCGAAAATTTAATTATAATTATAGAAAAATTTAAGGAGGAAAGGATGTTTGGAAGCGGCTATAAAAAAGAGCTAGAGAGCAAAAATGCGGCTATATCGCAGGAAAACGAAAGTCTAAAAGCGCAGATAAAGCAACTGCAAAGCGAGCTGGAAGCGGCAAAATCAAGTGCAACGAGCGAGTATAACGAGCCAAAAACCAACGAAAATGCTACGAAACTTCTGCTGGCTAGCTACGCCGACGGTATAAATTTCTTGCAAGGTACGATGGAAGAAAACCTAAAAATGCTCGAAAATATAAACGAGCTAAATAACCTAACGTTTACTAAGACCGGTGAACTGCGCGAACAGACGAGCTTTATCGTTAGTTCGATGGAAAACGTCCAGCAAATGAGCGGCGACTTGCAAAACGACGCCTCGTCGCTAAACAACAGCGTGATGTCGATCGTGGAGATTATAAATCTCATCAAAGATATCTCGGATCAGACGAATTTGCTAGCTCTAAACGCGGCTATCGAGGCGGCTCGCGCGGGCGAGCACGGACGCGGATTTGCCGTGGTGGCCGATGAGGTGCGAAAGCTCGCCGAACGCACGCAAAAAGCCACTCTCGAAGTCGAGGTGAATATAAACGGACTTAAACAAAGCTCAAATACGATGATAGGAATGAGCGAAAATTTCTCTAAAATTTCGGGCGACGTGATGCGCGTTTTGAGCGATTTTCAAGGTACTATCGCAAGCGTGAACGAAAATACGCAAAATATCTTAAATCAAACATTAAATTTAACCAACGAAGTTAACGTCAGCAACGGCAAAATCGACCATATCAATATGAAACTAAACGGATATAGAGCCGTTTTAAACGGCGAATTTGACGGCGTACCAAGCGTAGGTAGCTGCCGCTTTGGTAAGTGGTTTAACGAAAAGGTCAAAAATATCGTAAAAGACGCAAAAACGGTGCAAGATATCTCTCGAGATCACGAAAACGTACATAGCGGACTTGATAAGGCGATCAAAATTTTCGCAGATAGTAGCAAGGATAACGCCGCCGGAGTGGAAATCCTAAAAGACGTGGAAAATTCGAGCAAAGTTGGCTTTGAAACGCTTTTAGACGCGGTTAGAGCGGCTAGGAAATGATAAAATTTGCGCGTTCGCCGATGGCTTTTGGTCCTCGGCGCGCTTAGCATAAAAACTCGTCGAGCCGGTGCTATCGCTATTTGTGCGGCTTGCTGAGAGAATTTGAAATTCCCGTTTAAATTGTAAATGCAAATTTAATGTATGTGTCGCGGTGCGGTTAAATTTGGCAAATTTGATTTATCTCTAAAATTTAGCGTTAAATTTGTAGTTTATCCTGCTTTTTATCGGCGCCGGATTTTTGGCAAATTTATCGCGTCAAATACGGCTCCAATCCTCACTTCAATCTAAAATTTTGATTTTCTTCTGCGATTTTTTGAAGCTCGTTAAAATTGTTTTCGGCTTGTTTTAAGAGCTCGTCGAATTTAAACCCTAGCATAACGATACGGTAGAGCTCTGGTTTGTTTTTCTTCCAGTTATAAAGCGTTTTCGTATCTATATTTAAAATCCCCGCAATATCTCTTTTTGATAGATTATTTCCCATTTTTAGCCTTTTTGTCGGGAATTTTCGAGAAAATTTACTATCTATTCAACAAAGGAATAATTACTATTTTATTGATTTTATAAAGGAATTATTCCTTTGTTTGAAGTTAAGTCATGTATGATTAATATTTCATAAATTTTTAAAATTTAAGGAGTAAAAATGGCGTGTTTTTTGTTTAAGACACATAATGTGGGTGACTATGCTTCAAATTTGGATTTTGATAATCCCATTTCTTGGGATCAAGGGCATAGTGAGTTAAAGGCTGAAGATATAGTTTTTATATATTGGATAGATAAGAAAAAGTTTATTTGCGCAACTATTGTTGATAGTGCCTACTTCAATAATAAAGACGACAATAAATGTTATCTAACAAAGCTGTGGGATATAAAAGAGAGTGATAGCAGTACTATTTTAAAACAAAAAAGCAATTTTAAGAGTTTAAGGGCACAAAGTAATAAAATTAAGATTTCAGACAACAACTTAATTGATGCTTTATTAAAAACTTACAAAAATAATGATGTAGATTTAAGAAGAGTGTTAAATGTTTGACTTTTAAATATACATTAGGAGATATTGTTTGTATAGTAATATATTTTTACGTAATAATTAAAGACAAATATAGGACGTCTTAGTATCTTTTTGAATACTAAAGGCGAATCTGCAATATTGCGATAGCTTTAAAAAGCTACTAAAAAAGATATTTTAATCTATAAGAAAATGGTTTTGAGCCTGCTTGGTATTGGAGTGTATTTTTTACTTGCATTTTTTCTTTTATTGACATATAAGACAATATGGTTATGATGTCAGAAATTTTCATGCTTTAATATTTTATGATTTTTTACAAGAAGTACGATAGCTTTCAGCTTTTTGATTGGTTAATTAAGCCGACTTAAGTTTAATTAATTTCAGGTCGGCTTACTATGTCTAATTTCAAGTGTAAATTTGAAATTTAAAACATGCTTTGCGGATCGGTTGCGGTATCCACCCAGCCCAGCTTTGCGCCCGCTAGCAGATGAAAGTGCAGGTGCATGACCTCTTGACCGCCGTTTTCGCCGCAGTTTGTAACTAGGCGGTATCCGCTCTTATCCACGCCCATTAGCACCGCGACCTCTTGGATAAATTTCGTCATCTCGCCCATCAGCGCCCCGTCCATCTCCTGGAAATTTTCAAAATGTTTTTTCGGGATGATTAAAATATGAATCGGAGCCTTTGGATTTATGTCGTTAAAGGCTAGGAATTTGTCGTTTTCTAGTACTTTGTTGCAAGGTATTTCGCCCGCTACGATTTTTTCAAATATCGTCATGATTTTCTCCTGGTTAAAATTTGGCTTAATTATAACAAGTAAAAGTTAAAATTTCCCGCCTTTAGGCAGATTTTATTAAATTTTGACTACAATCTATCCTAAAATTCAGTAAAGGTAAAAACTTGCAAGAGTATAGAGAAAGTATCGCAAAATGCGGGAATTTGGCGGATTTAGACAAGATTCGCGTCGCGCTACTGGGCAAAAAGGGCGCAATCACGTCGGAGTTTGCTAAGCTTAAGGATATGGACGAAGCGGCTAAGAAGGAATTTGCGGCAAATTTAAACAAGCTAAGAGACGAATTTGAAGCGCTTTTGGCGGCTAAAAAAACCGAGCTTGAAAGCGGCGAGATAAAAGCCAAAATGAAGGCCGAAGCTATGGATATCACGCTATTTAACGAGCCTTCGGGTGCCGGCGCACTGCACCCCGTGATGGCTACGATGGATAAGATCATCGAGTACTTTATGATGCAAAATTTCTCGCTCGAGACGGGACCGCTCATAGAGGATGATTTCCACAACTTTGAGGCGCTAAATTTGCCTAAATATCACCCTGCGCGCGATATGCAAGATACGTTTTATTTTAAGGATTTTAGACTCCTTCGCACGCACACTAGCCCCGTGCAGGTGCGCACGATGATGAGTAAAAAGCCGTCGATTCGCATGATAGCTCCGGGAACCGTGTTTCGCCGAGATATGGATCTAACTCACACGCCGATGTTTCATCAGGTTGAGGGCCTCGTAGTCGAAGAGGGTGGCGTGGTGAGCTTTGCAAATTTAAAATCAATGCTTGAAAATTTCTTAAAATACATGTTCGGCGACGTTAAAGTACGCTTTCGTCCTAGCTTTTTTCCATTTACGGAGCCTAGCGCGGAGGTCGATATCAGCTGTATTTTCTGCCACGGCGACGGATGTCGCGTATGCAAGCAAACGGGCTGGCTCGAGGTGCTAGGATGCGGCGTGGTCGATCCAAACGTCTTTAAGGCCGTGGGCTACAAAAACGTGAGCGGATACGCATTTGGACTCGGAGTCGAGAGATTTGCGATGCTGCTTCATCAAATTCCTGATTTGCGCTCGCTTTTCGAGGGAGATTTAAGATTATTGGAGCAGTTTAAATGATAATTTCAAGAAATTGGCTAAACGAATGGCTAGATATCTCAAACGTAACGAGCGAAACACTGCTAAAGACGTTAAATTCGATCGGGCTTGAGGTCGATAGCTTTAAAGAGATCAGGATACCTAAAAATATCGTCGTAGGCTACGTAAAAAGCAAGATAAAACACGAAAACGCCGAGAAACTAAGCGTTTGCCAAGTGGACGTAGGCGGCGAGACGCTACAAATAGTCTGCGGCGCGAAAAACGTCGAGGCCGGACAGTTCGTGCCGGTGGCGCTATCGGGCGCCGTTATGCCAAGCGGCCTAGAGATAAAGAGGGCAAAACTACGCGGCGTGGAGTCAAACGGTATGATCTGCTCATCCGTCGAGCTTGGCCTCGTAAAAACAAACGACGGCATAATGCCGCTGGATGAAAGTATCGGCGAGCTAAAACTGGGCAAAGAAATTTGCGAATATCCGCTACTAAACGACGATATCATCGAGATCGAGCTAACGCCAAACCGCGGCGACTGCCTAAGCGTCTACGGCGTAGCGAGGGATCTGTCGGCCGCGCTTGATCTGCCGTTAAAAGACGCCGCTAGATACGAAGAGGGCGAAAATTTGCTCGGTATCGGGCGCATCTTGGCTATCCACGCCGAGGAAAATTTACAAAGCAGCTTTCAGTACCGCGCTTTTGAGATAAAAGAGTATTTTGACGAAAATTTGCTGATGAAGATCCGTTTGGCGCTGATCGAATGCGATAAGCAAAACCGCATCGAGCGCCTGCTAGACTACGCTACGCATTCAACCGGCGTGCTGTTTAGCGCGTATGACTACGCCAAGCTCAAAAAGGACGACGAGCGCGCGGTTTTTGATCTGCAAAAGGGCGAAAATTTAGCGACCGAAATTTTAGCCGGCGGCGAGCTTTTGGGCGTTGGTGGCGTGTATCAGACGGATGCGGCGAGGCTTGACGAAAATAGCAAACTAATCATAGTGGAGGCTAGCTATACCGATCCGCAAGCAATCGCGACAACCGTTTACGAGGATAAGCAAATGCCTAGGCAAGCCCAAGCTTACCGCTCGCTAAGAGGTAGCGAGCCAAACGTAGGTTTTGGAGCCGATTTTTTATTTAAGCAGCTAGCCGCGCTAAAATCGGTCGCGCTTTATGCCGGCTCTCAGCAAAGCGTAATGACTCGAGAGCCCAAGGTCGTGAGCTTTACGATGAGCGAAATGCAAAAAATGATCGGTCAAGAAGTCGCTCAAAACGACGTCGTAAGGATACTTAAAAAGCTTGGATTTAGCCTAACTTTTAACGCCGAAAAAGAGGGCGCGAATGCCAAAGTGCCGTTATTTCGCCACGATATCGTAAATGCGCAGGACGTGTGCGAGGAGATCGTGCGAATGGTCGGTATCGATAATATCGCCTCAAAGCCGCTAAATTTCAGCGAAGCTAACCGCATAAACGATACCTTTACTGACTACAAAAATGCGCTAAATTTGCGTAAAAAAGCCGCTGCGGCAGGATTTTTCGAGAGCGTGCATTATGTATTTGACGACGCAAGCGAGCTAGCGGCGCTAGGTTTTGCGCCTTGCAAGACCGAGATAGCTAACCCGATAAATAGCGAGCTAAACACGCTAAGGCCGACGCTTGCAAATCACTTGCTAAAATCGGCCGAGCGAAACGTAAAAAATCAGCGAAAATCGGTCAAAATTTTTGAATTCGGTAGCGTATTTAGCCAGAGCGGAGAACAAAGCGAGAGATTTGGCTTCGTAGCTAGCGGACTAGCAAAAGAACCTAGCCTGCTAAACGGCGCAAAGCCCGCCGATATCGACTTTTTGAGCTTTGCGACGGCGGTTAAAAACGCGATCGGCGAATTTGAGCTAAAAGCGTGCGACGACGTAAAATATCTAAGCGAATTTGAACAAGCTAAAATCTATCAAAACGGCGTTTGCGTGGGCTATATCGGTCGCGTGGACGTGCGAGTCGAAGCCGCGCGCGACCTGCCGCGAACATACCTTTGCGAGATAGAGTTTGAAAAGCTTAAATTTGATAGCGCGGTCGTAAAGGCCTACTCGAAATTCCCCGCTATCAGCAGAGATCTGAGCCTAATCGTGCCTAAAACCATGAAATTTGAAGCGATAAAAGAGTGCATAAACGCACTAAAAATCGAGTGTCTAAAAGAATTTTCTCCGGTTGATATATATTCAGACGATAAGCTAGGAGAGGGCGTGAGTCTTAGCGTCAAATTTAACTTCCAAGATATACAAAAAACGCTCGAAGACGAGGAAGTAGCGGCGATAATGGATAAAATTTTGGACGCTTTAAAGCAAAATTTAAATATCGGACTAAGATGAAAGTTTACGCATTAAGAACGCCGATAAGCGCGAGCCTGGAAAACATCGCTGCCGATAAATCTATCTCGCATAGATGCGCGATATTTTCGCTTTTAAGCGATAAGCCAAGCCGCGTGAAAAACTATCTAAAGGCCGAGGATACGCTAAATACGCTAGAAATCGTAAAAAATTTGGGCGCGCATATCGAGGAAAAAGAGGGCGAGCTAATCATAACTCCGAGCGCAAATTTAAAAGAGCCTAGCGTTGTTTTAGAGTGCGGAAACTCGGGCACGGCGATGAGGCTTTTTATGGGCTTTTTGGCTGCTAGCGAGGGTTTTTTCGTGCTAAGCGGAGACGAGTTTTTAAATCGTCGTCCGATGGCGCGCGTAGCTAAACTGCTAATAGGCGTCGGGGCTAAGATAGATGGCGCAAACGGCGGAGATCATGCGCCTTTGGCGATCCGCGGCAAGAAGCTGGAGTATTTTAAATTTGATAGCAAAATCGCCTCCGCGCAGGTAAAATCGGCGCTGATTTTGGCGGGACTAAAGTCAAACGGCTGCGAGCTTAGTGAGCCCGAGCTTAGTCGCGATCACACCGAGCGCATGCTAGCGGGCATGGGGGCAAATTTGCAAATTTTACCTCGCGGCGTCAAGGTTGAGCCGATGAACGCACCGCTAAAACCGCTTGAAATTTGCGTTCCAAACGATCCTAGCTCGGCGTTTTTCTTTGCCGTAGCCGCAGCGATAATCCCAAATTCTCATATCGTGCTAAAAAATATGCTACTAAATAAAACACGCGTGGAGGCCTTTAAAATTTTAGCCAAAATGGGCGCGCAAGTAACGTTTAAAGAGACTTCAAGCGCATACGAAAGCATCGGCGAGATCGAGATAAAACACGCGCCGTTAAAGGCCGTGGACGTGAACGAAAATATCTCGTGGCTAATCGACGAGGTGCCGGCACTTGCCATAGCATTTGCAAACGCGCAGGGCATAAGTAGCGTGAGAAACGCAAAAGAGCTTCGCGTAAAAGAGAGCGACCGCATCGCGATCATGGTGCAAGGACTGCGAAAATGCGGGCTTGAAGTCGAAGAATTTGAAGACGGCTTTAGCGTAAAAGGCGGCGAGGCAAACTGCGCTATCATCGACAGTAACGGCGATCACCGTATCGCGATGAGCTTTGCGGTGCTTGGGCTAAAATGCGGAATGGTTATAGAAAAGAGCGAGTTTATCGCGACTTCATTTCCGAATTTTAGCGGGATTTTAAGACAACTGGGAGCTAGCGTTGAGGATTGAGCTTGCTAGCAGTTACGGATTTTGTTTTGGCGTAAAGCGTGCTATAAAAATCGCCGAAAACGCCAAAGATGCCGTAACTATCGGCCCCATTATACATAACAACGACGAGATAAACCGCCTAAATAAAAATTTTAACGTTAAAACGCTTGAGGGTATAAACGAAATCGACGGCGAAAAAAAAGCGATCATCCGCACGCACGGTATCACAAAAGGCGATCTGGCCGAGTTAAAAAAAAGCGATATAAAAGTGATCGACGCGACGTGCCCGTTTGTCACCAAGCCACAGCAAATTTGCGAGAAGATGAGCAAAGAGGGCTATGACATCGTGATATTCGGCGATGAAAATCACCCGGAGATAAAGGGGGTGAAATCCTATGCTGTCGGTAAGGTATTCGTCGTGCTAGAAGAAAGCGAGCTAGAGAGCGTAAAACTAGCTCAAAAAGTAGCCGTCATCAGCCAAACGACGCGTAAAGTAGAAAAATTTATGCAAATCGTAAATTATCTGATGCTACGCGTAAAAGAAGTCCGCGTTTTTAACACGATTTGCAACGCTACTTTTGAAAACCAAGAAGCGGTTAAAAATTTAGCCGCCAGAGCCGATGTGATGGTCGTAGTAGGCGGCAAAAACAGCTCAAATACGAAGCAACTTTATCTCATCTCAAAAAGCGCCTGCGAGGATAGCTATCTCGTAGAAAACGAATCCGAGCTTGAGCGCGCGTGGTTTGAGGGTAAGAATCTTTGCGGCATAAGCGCGGGAGCCTCTACGCCCGATTGGATCATACAAAAAGTAGTCGATAGGCTCGAAGGGTTTAAAATTTAGCAAATTCGTATCGTTTTTAAATAAAATTTCAAATTTGAGCCTGAAATTTAGTAAGTTAATCTACAAATAAGTTAATATTAAGTAAAATCAACTCTAATTGTGTTAAAAAGCAAAATATTATTAAAAAGGAACAAGATGGCTGCGGTGAACAAAAAAGTTCAACTTAGTAAGGCAAACGACGATATCGAAAACGACGATTTCGCCGCGATGCTAGAGGAGTCTTTTAAAAAGACGGAAGAAGATAGCGACGGTATAATCGTCGATATTAAAGGCGACGAGGTTTTTGTAAATGTCGGTAGAAAATCAGAGGGAATTTTAAACATTTCTGAAATACAGGATGAGAACGGAGAGCTTAAATTTAAAGTAGGCGATACGATAAAAGTCGTAATTACCGGCTCGACAAGAAGCGGAAAACCTATCGTTTCTCACAAAAAAGCGCTTAGAAAAGAAAAAGTAAAAGCCTATATCGACTCGTATAACGAAGAAAATCAAGATGTATTCGACGTAAAAATCATAGGAAAAAATAAAGGCGGTTTCGTCGCGCAAAATAGCGAAGGAATCGAGTTTTTCTTGCCTCGCTCGCAAGGCGGTTTTAAGGACGCAAACGCGGTAGTAGGAAAGTCGTTTAAAGTAAAAGTCATAAAGATAGATAAAGACGAGCAAAGCATCATCGTCTCAAGAAAAAAACTACTCGACGAAGATAGAAGGAAAAAAAGGGAAGCAATATCTGCGGTAGCCGAAAATACCGACGTCATCGAAGGCGTGGTTAAAAAAATCACTACTTATGGTATGTTTGTGGATATAGGCGGCGTGGACGGACTCGTGCATTATAGCGAGATAAGCTATAAAGGGCCGGTAAATCCGGGCTCTATCTACAAAGAAGGCGACAAGGTTTTAGTAAAAGTTATCAAATATGATAACGAAAAAAAACATCTATCCCTATCTATCAAGGCTGCGATGCCTGATCCTTGGGATGAGATAAAAGACGGTTTAGAGGTTGGCGACACTATAAAAGTAACCGTCAGCAACATAGAGCCTTACGGCGCATTCGTCGATCTTGGCAACGATATAGAGGGCTTTTTGCATATCTCTGAAATTTCTTGGGATAAAAATATCAAAAATCCAAAAGATCACATTAGCGAAGGCGAGGAGCTTGACGTCGAGGTTATCGAGATAGATGCGAAAGACCGCCGCTTAAGAGTGAGTCTTAAAAATCTACTCAAAAAACCGTTTGACGAATTTAAAGCCAAATTTAAAGAAGGCGACGTAACAAAGGGCGTAGTTACTAGCGTGACGAATTTTGGCGCATTTGTTAAAATTGGCGCAGTCGAAGGTTTGCTTCACAACGAGGACGCTTCTTGGGATAGAAACGATAAGTGCAAAGATTTGTTTAAAGTAGGCGACGAGGTCGAGGTAAAAATCATCAAAATCGACTCTAACGATCAAAAAATTTCGCTTAGCCAAAAAGATTTAAAACAAAGCCCGGTGCAAGCTTTTGCTAAGAAATTTAACGTAGGCGACATCGTGACTGGCAAAATTCGCGATATTAAAGATTTTGGCGTGTTTGTAGAGCTCGGCGATAACGTCGATGCGCTCATCCGTAAAGAAGACCTAGGTAACGTAAGCGCCGAAAGCCTAAATATAAACGACAATATCGAAGCTGCGATAGCCTTTATCGACGAGAAGAAAAATAGAATACGCCTAAGCGTAAGACGCCTTGCGAGACAAAAGGAGCGTGAGGTGCTAAACGAGATAAATAGCGACGATAAGGTTACTTTGGGCGACATCATCAAAGAACAGCTATCATAAGTAAATGAAGCGATATCTGCTCTGGGGCGTGATGGTTTTTTTGCTGATCTTCGTCTGCGTATGCGGCGCCTTGCTGTATAGGTACGCGGAGGTAAATTTAAAAGAACCTGCGCCCGTGGAGCTAAAAATATCGCAAAGCGGCGAGGAGCAAAATTTGACCGTTAGGCAGACCTCTTGGGTCGGCGAAATGGCAAATTTGGCTCCGAAAAATTACGCTTTAGCAAGTAACGAGATATTTATAGAATTTAAAGACAAATCGAAAGCTGTCGCCAAGAGCGCATATCAGCTAATGATTAATAAAAACGACATCTATTCCATGTTTTGCCTTACGCAAACCCTAAAAAACATACCTGTAGATTTTAGCGTGGTAAATGAAAAATCTCAAAATTTAATCTACATAAATACGCAAGATAGCGGTATTTTAAACCGCATTATAAAAGAACTTAAGGCGTATGATATACACTCAACTTTCAAGGAGATCAAGCTATGAAAACCATAATAGTGTGCGATGCGATACACAAAGTCGGCTTTGAAATTTTAAATCGCGAAGAGGATATAAAAGTAATCGATGCGGTAAGCGTGCCAAAGGATAAGCTTTTAGATATCTTAGGCGAGGCTGACGTGGCTATCACTCGAAGCTCAACCGAGGTCGGCGAGGCGTTTTTAAATGCCGCAAAAAATTTAAAAGCTCTCGTGCGCGCGGGCGTAGGCGTGGATAACGTAGATATCGACGGCTGTTCAAAGCGCGGCATCATCGCGATGAACGTCCCTACGGCAAACACGATCGCCGCGGTGGAGCTAACGATGGCTCATATGCTAGCGGCGGCTCGCTCTTTTCCCTATGCTCACAACGACCTAAAAATCGACCGCATTTGGAAACGCGAAAAATGGTACGGCGTCGAGCTTTTTAATAAAACGTTAGGCATTATCGGCTTTGGCAACATCGGCTCGCGTGTGGCGGCTAGGGCTGCGGCTTTCGGTATGAAAATCGTCGCTTACGATCCGTATATAGATCCGTCGAAAGTAACCGATATGGGCGGCGTTTATACTAAAAATTTCGACGATATTCTAGCTTGCGATTTCATAACGATCCATACGCCTAAAAATAAAGAAACTACGGATATGATCGGCGAGGCCGAGATCGCAAAGATGAAGGACGGGGTACGTCTCATAAACTGCGCTCGCGGCGGTCTTTATAACGAAGAGGCGCTATATAACGGCCTAAAAAGCGGCAAGATCGCGTTTGCGGGTATCGACGTATTTGCAAAAGAGCCCGCTACTAATCACCCGCTACTTGAGCTAAATAACGTCAGCGTCACGCCGCATCTTGGCGCAAATACGCTAGAGTCTCAAGCAAACATCGCCATTGCCGCAGCCGAGCAGGCTATCTCGGCGGCTCGCGGAATCAGCTATCCTAGCGCGTTAAATTTGCCGATAAAGACCGAGGATCTGCCCCCCTTCGTAGAGCCTTATATCGAGCTTACGAGCAAGATGGCATTTCTTGCCGCGCAAATCAACAAAAACGCTATCAAAGCCGTCCGTATCGAAACACACGGGCAGATTAGCGAATACGCGAATTCCTTACTAACCTTTGCCATCGTGGGCGCGCTAAAAGAGAGTTTAGGCGACGGCATAAACTACGTAAACGCTAAATTTTTATGCGACGAAAAGGGTATAAAAACCGAAAGCATCGTCGGCGGCGATAGTATTTTTAAAAATAAGATCGCCGTTCGCATCACGACGCAAAGCGATGTCGTGACGATCGGCGGAACGGTATTCGGCGAAAATCAGCAACGTATCGTAACAATAAACGGCTTTAAAACAGACTTTAAACCTAAAGGCAAGATGATTATCTTTAAAAACAACGACGTTCCGGGCGTTATAGCTAAGATTTCGTCTATCCTTGCCGATGAGAAGATAAATATCGCCGACTTCCGCCTAGGGCGCGACGACCACGGCATGGCGCTTGCGGTCGTACTGGTCGATGAAAAGATAACCAAAGAGACGCTGGCTAAACTAAACGAACTTGACGTTTGTATATGGGCAAAATACGCAGTTATCTAAATTTAAGCCCGAAACCGGGCTTAAATTTAAGAAAGGCTTGAATATGAAATTTTTACTTTTTATTCCGATTTTGTTTTTATTTGCCGGTTGCGAGAGCGAAGTACAAAAGCAAACTACGAAAAATTTCGAGAAAATTCTGACCGAAAAAAAGAAATTTCAAAAGATACAAAAAGACGAACCAAGCGTAAGCGAGCAGATGAAAAGGGAAATCCACTCGCAGTCTGAAAAGAGCAAGGAAAAAGGCGAGTTTAAATTTAAAGAGTAATAAGCATCGCTTAGAGTGCCAGTTTCAGTCATAAGCAAACATCCTAGTCGGCGCAGACCTCGCCCGCTCAGGGTTAGCGCACAAGCCTCCGTCACGCAAAATCCGTCAAAAACGTATAGACTGGGTTTTTAAACTCGCCTTTGCGGCTAGTGATTTTATGCTTTATCCGCTGGCATCGTTTCCGTTGGCCGGAAATGCGTACCGTAGCCGTAAATTTGCGGATTATCGCCTGGGCAAATTTAACTTCGTCCAAATTCGGCTGTTTTGCTAAATTTACGAAAAACCGGCCGCTTCCTTTCTCTCGCAAATTTAAGCCGTCTTTATGTGCCTTAAATTTAAAGACGACTTTTAAATGATAAATACCTGACATACGAATTTATAGTTCTTATATTCGGCAAATCAGCCGCGCATTAAGCCCGCGAGATAAGCCCTGTTTTGCTGTCTTATTTAAGCCGTTTGCTATGCTATTTATTTGCCTAGCGCCGCAAGGACACGAATCTTGCCGGCGTAAATTTAACCGCAAAATCTGGAGTAAATTTATAAAATTTCTAGCATTTTTTCAAAACCTCAAAACCTGTACCGACTTTATCGGCGCGGCGGTCGTGGTCTATGAGGCTTTGCTTTATTTTGCGCCGCCGTAAGCGACTCTTTTGTTAAGCTTAAATAGCCGGCCGAATTTGGAGCGCCGCAAAGATGCGATTTTTTAAATTTGACGGTACGGCTTAAGCAAGGACGGATAAAACCAAAGTCTGAAGCATATCAATTGCGTGAGCGCTTAAGGCGCCGATTTTTGCCTAGCACACCCCGTTATTCTAGGCCTGCTCGGCAGAGATAAGCCTCGGTAAAGCAAGGCGAAATTTATTCGCTTTGTCGCCGCCGCCCTTGCTTTTTGGGTGCGCGCTTTTGTTTTGCGAGATAGTAGGCTGCCGCCGTAAAGCTTGGTATCAAGATTATGTGGCCGTGCGGGCACGAGTTCTTGCCGCTTTGGTCTCTAGCACAAATTTTTTAAGGTACGCAACGAATCTTTTGCGTAAATTTAGTAAGCTTAGTATCGGCGTTACCGAAAAAGGCGCATAAAAAATAAAGCCGTTTTAGCGCGGGACGCTTGGCTGCAAGTAAAATGCGGGCAAATAGCGTAAAAGACTGGTTTTACCTTCTAAAATCTTTAAAACCGCCGTTTTCGTGAAATTTTATATGAGTTTTAGCCGTTTTACGCGTCTAAATTTAGCTTTTACGCGTTAAACTTAAGCGGCATATCGACTATTTTTCTGGGATTTTGCGCAAAATCTTTTTATAAATTTAGCTAAATGCTTAAAAAAATAATTAAATTTAAATAAATGCCGTAAAAGACTCAAAAATTTGCTTAATTGATAACGCGTAAATAATTTATTCTAAAAAACGCCTTTTTTGTTTAATGGATGTTTATGTGCTACTTTTAGTAACATTTATACTCCTAAAATGCCTAATATAGACGGCTTGTAAAATTTTATAACCAAATTAATCTCGGTCAAATTCGCCTTTTTTCGTATTACCGTTTTACGCAACTTCTGCGGCGCAAATCCCAAACCTTAAAGCGAAATATTAATGTGATTTTTATTTTGCATTAAGCTTGAAATCGCACTAAAATTTCGCCGAGATTTTAAATTTAGGAGGATTTGATGCAAGAGGTGTTTTTGCAAAATTACGATCCCGCGGGTAATATTTGGCTCAGCGCGGCTGCGGCGGCTTTACCCATAGCCGTATTTTTGCTCTGCTTGACGGTTTTTAAGCTAAAAGGCTACGTCGCGGCGTTTCTAACCGTCGCAGCCAGCCTTGCCGTGGCGATTATATTTTATAAGATGCCCGCGGTTACGGCGTTTATGAGCTTTGCTTACGGTTTTTTCTACGGGCTTTGGCCGATAGCTTGGATTATTTTGTGCGCGATTTTTCTTTATAAACTTAGCGTAAAATCAGGCTACTTCGAGACGCTAAAGGCCTCTATTACGGCTATTAGCCCAGATTGCCGCATTCAGGTGATTTTAATAGCGTTTAGTTTCGGTTCGTTTTTAGAAGGAGCCATCGGTTTTGGCGCGCCGGTTGCGATTTGCGCGGCTTTGCTTATGGGGCTTGGGCTAAAACCTTTAAGCGCGGCCGGACTTAGTATGATAGCAAACACGGCGGGCGCGGCGTTTGGAGCCGTGGGCATACCGGTTACGGCGCTTAGCGGTACCGTAAACGTCGATGCGCAGCTAATATCTACGATGACGGCTAGGATGCTACCGCCCATTACCTTTACGCTTCCTTTTTTACTCGTGTTTTTAGTTAGCGGATTTAGAGGGGTTTTAGGCGTTTTACCTCACGTTGTTACGGCGGCGGCTAGCTACACTATCGCGCAGTACGCTACGGCTAAATTTTTAGGCCCTGAGCTAGTAAATATAATCGCCGCTATCGTCTCCATCGTCATGCTTTGGGCGGCGCTTAGAATTTGGAAGATTAAAGACGTATTTAGAGTAACCGGGCAAAGCGAGGCAAAAGAGGGCGTAAGCCTAAGCGCCAAAGACGCGTTTAAAGCTTGGCTTCCTTTTATCCTCATTATCGCGGCTATAGTCGTTTGGAACAGCTCGGGTTTTAAATCTCTCGTGGATTTTGCTACGTTTAAATTTGAAGTCGCGAACTTGCATAATCTAACCGCGTCAAATCCGCCTATCTCGCAGGGCGTGCAAGCTATTAGCGCCGTTTATACGTGGGACGCGCTAAGGGCTACGGGGACGGCGATATTGCTAGCCGCGATTCTTACGACGCTGATTTTAAAGATAAAACCCCAAATCGCAGTCGCTTCCGCAAAAGAGGCGGCAAAGGAGATGGCTTTTCCCATCGTTACGATAGGCTTTATCGTCGCGTACGCCTACGTTGCTAAATATAGCGGTCAAGCCGCGACTATGGGTCTAGCGCTATCAAGCACGGGCAACGCGTTTGGCTTTTTCTCGCCCGTCATCGGTTGGCTGGGCGTATTTTTAACGGGCTCGGTTACTAGCGCGAATTTGCTTTTCGGCACTCTTCAGCAAGTAACGGCAAATCAGCTAAGCGTACCCGACGTTATTTTTATGGCGGCAAACACCGTAGGCGGCGTCGTGGGTAAAATCATTAGTCCGCAAAGTATCGCCGTAGCGTGCGCGGCGGTGGGAATGGCCGGACGCGAGAGCGAAGTGCTTAAATTTACGCTTAAATACTCGCTTTTATTTATAGTTTTGGCTAGCTTAATCACGTGGGCGGTTATACATCTGTTTCCGCAGCTCGTGCCGGTAGTTACGAATTTTAGACCTTAAAGGAGGAAAAATGAAAAGAGTTTATATGTTTTCGACATGCCTTGGGACGGCTTTAATGGGTAAAACCGTCTCAAACGCCATCTCGCTTTTACAGCGGGAGGGCATCGAGGTGGTCTTTAAAAAAGACCAAACCTGTTGCGGGCAGCCGGCTTTTAACACGGGCTATTTTGAAGAGACTAAAAAAGTAGCTTTATATAACGCTAGGCTTTTTGATAAAGACTATCCTATCGTCGTACCTAGCGGCTCGTGCGCTGGCATGATGATGCATGATTATTTAGAGCTTTTTGAGGGCGATAAGGAGTATGAGTTTATAAAGGAATTTAGCTCCCGCGTTTTTGAGTTAAGCGTCTATCTGGATAAAATTTTAAACGTCAGCTACGAAGATAAGGGTGATCCGATAAAGGTTACGTGGCATAGCAACTGCCATGCTTTAAGGGTAGCAAAAAGCGTAGAAAGCTCGAAAAATTTGATCCGCCGTTTCAAAAACGTCGAACTGGTTAATCTAAAATACGAAGAGGAGTGCTGCGGTTTTGGCGGAACGTTTAGCGTAAAAGAACCCGAAATCTCAAACGCTATGGCCCTAGCTAAGATAAAAGATATCGAAGAAACGGGCAGCGAGTGCGTAGTAAGCGGCGACGGCGGATGCTTGATGAATATCGCTGGCACCATGAAGCGAAACGGTAAGAACGTAAAAGCCGTGCATCTATATGATTTCATCCAAAGCAGAATCCAAGGAGCGGCGATATGAGCAATCCGCACGAAAATATAGTAAAGCAAAAGCTAAACGACGCGCAGCTAAGGGAAAATTTAAGCAACGCTATGCATACGCTGCAAACCAACCGTAAAAATTTGATCGCAAAACGCTTTAACGAGTGGGAGGAGTTAAGGCAGCGCGGTAAAAAAGCCAAAAATAACGCTTTAAGCAAGCTTGACGAGCTACTGGTTAAATTTGAAGAAAATGCGACTAAAAACGGCTTTAAGGTGCATTGGGCTAGTACGCCGGAGGAAGCCTGCGAGATAATCTACACGATAATGATAGAAAAAAATATCGGCAAGGTGCTAAAAGGCAAGTCGATGGCTAGCGAGGAGATACATCTAAATCACTATCTAAAGCACAAAGGCCTAGAAGCCGTGGAGACCGATCTTGGCGAGCTAATCATCCAGCTCATAGACGAGCCGCCGGTACATATCGTAGTGCCGGCTATCCATAAAAACCGCTACGAGATAGGCGAAATTTTCCACGAAAAGCTAGGGGCGGCGAAAGAAAGCGAACCAGAAAAGCTAAACGCCATCGCAAGAGAGCATATGAGAGAGGGGTTTAAGACGCTAAAGCTGGGGCTTGGCGGCGTAAATTTCGCTATCGCTAACGAAGGCGCTATATGGATGCTAGAAAACGAAGGTAACGGCAGAATGTGCACCACGATACCCGATATCACGATAAATATCTGCGGCATAGAAAAGGTCGTAGAGAGATTTGAAGACGCAGCGACGCTTGATACCTTGCTCATACCGTCGGCTACGGGGCAGTTTATAACAAACTATAACAACATAATAAGCGGCCCGAGAAAGGACGGCGAGCTAGACGGCCCTAGCGAGTGTCATATCGTGATGCTTGATAACCACCGTACCGATATGCTGACAAATCCCGAATACTACGAAGCATTACGCTGTATCAGATGCGGAGCCTGTATGAATTTCTGCCCCGTTTACGATAAAATCGGCGGCCATAGCTATCAAACCGTATATCCGGGTCCTATCGGAGAGGTCATCTCGCCTTGGTTATTTGGTATGGATAAGCACGGCGACGTGGTTTCTCTTTGTTCGATGTGCGGCAGATGCGGCGAGGTGTGTCCGGTGAAGATCCCGCTGCCTAATCTCATCAGAAAACTACGCAGAGATAAGGCCGGACAGGGTAAAAACCCTCCGCACGGGACGCAAAATTTACCGAGTCACTTTGCCGAATCTTTTATATTTAGCAACTACGCCAAGGTGCAAACTAGCGGCTTTGCCTTTAGAGCGGCGATAAAAGGCGCGATGGCTACGAACGGATTAATACATAGCTTTGGCAAAAGTATGCCTGTGATTAGCAAGTGGCTTGAGTTTAAAGACCTGATGGACTTTAACTACGACCTTCATAAAGAGGTTCAAAAAATACCCGGAGTAATCTATGAATAGCAGAGAAAAAATCCTATCAAAAATCAAAAATATACCGATAAACGAGGAGTTTAAGAGCGTAGACGTCGTAAATTTTATCAACGACGAGAGCGAAGATCTGGTAGAAGAATATATCTCAAGAGCGACCGAAAACAAAGCCTTCGTACAAAGAAGTCAAAATTTAATCGCCGATATAAATGCGATAATAAAGCAACAAAACGCTAAAAATTTAATCTACCCTACGGACTTGCCTATCGATGTATCGCAGGTAGAAGCGGAAGTAAAATTCGCCTTTGATAGACCCGTGGAGGAGTTCAAATCAGAGCTTTTTAACTACGACGTCTCTATAATCAAAGCAACCAAAGCCGTTAGCTCGCACGGCGTTTTTTGCGTAACTTCAAGCAAGAGCCAACCAAGACTGCTAAGCCTAACGCCAAGACTTTGCATAGTGCTGTTAAGAAAGCAAGACGTGGTAAAAAGCCTATCTGCGTGCCTAAACGAGATAAAAAAAGAAAACGAAAAGTTGCCGACTAATATCCTTTTCATCTGCGGCCCTTCAAGGACGTCTGATATCGAGCTCGTGCCGGTTTTGGGCGTGCACGGCTCGCAGATAGTTTATGTTTTGGTTTATTAAATTTACTCGCTAAATTCGGGGCAATCGTTTGAAATTCGTTTGCCCCGCCTGCTAAATTTAAACTTTTTTGGATATAATCAACCATTTTTAAATCAAGGAGAAAAAATGGCAACCTATTCGATGGGCGACCTAAAAAAAGGACTAAAGATCGAGCTAGACGGCGTTCCGTATAAAGTCGTCGAGTATCAGCACGTAAAACCGGGCAAGGGCGCGGCTTTCGTTCGCGCGAAAATCAAATCTTTTATCGACGGCAAAGTGCTTGAAAAGACGTTCCATGCGGGCGATAAATGCGATCAGCCGAATTTGGAAGAAAAAGAGATGCAGTATCTTTACGACGACGGCGAGTTCTGTCAGTTTATGGACACCGCGACCTACGAGCAAGTGGCGATCAGCGACGAGGACGTGGGCGATGTAAAAAAATGGATGATAGACGGCATGATGGTTGAGATTTTGTTTCACAACGGCAAGGCTATCGGCGTAGAAGTACCGCAAGTAGTCGAGCTAAAGATCGTCGAGACTCCGCCGAATTTCAAGGGCGACACCCAGGGCGGTAAAAAGCCTGCTACGCTTGAGAGCGGCGCGGTCGTGCAGATACCTTTCCACGTGCTTGAGGGCGAGGTCATCCGCGTAGATACCGTCCGCGGCGAATACATCGAGCGCGCAAATAAATAACCGCAGTCGTCAAATTTGATGAAAGCAAAATTTGACGAGCTCATAGCCCAAGTAAAGCCGCTGTTTAAAGATAACGGCTTTACGAAAACGGGCTAAATTTCTACAAAAATACTCCCGAATTTATCCATGATCGTAAATTTCAAAAAAATAGCGGCAATACCGCATTTGAAACTAGGTTTTACGTAAACTGCGGCATTTAGGACGCGTTTATAGACGCCGCAACCGGTAAAAACCGTCTCAAAAGCCAAAGAATACGAATGCCATTTTAGAGATAGGATTTCATCTATCGTGGGCTCCAAAACGGCTTACTACGAAATCAACGAAAGTACCGACGCGGCAGCGCTTTGCAAAAATTTAACGAGCGATTTAAGAGCGTCATTTAGATTTTTGACGCAGTAAACTGAACGAAATTTGATTGATTTGATGCCGGAGCGAAACGGTCTAGCTGCGATTGACCGGCTTTTTGAATATTTACTCATAATGCACGAACAAGAAATTTTGATCCATCACGCGTTAAGTTTGTTTGAAAAACATGGAAACGAAGCTAGATGGAAAATTTTTAAGAGGCGTACAAACGGATTGCTGAAAAAATATGAAAAAAACGAGATAAAATTTGAAATAAAAGCCAAGGCCTAAGCCTTAGCTTAGACTTTAGGCGGATTTTTTAACGTTATCCACCAAAGCTGCGATCTCTTCGTGATTTGGCAGGGCGTTTACGTCCGTACCGATGAGATCTTTTTTAGAAAAGACTACTTTTCCGTTTACTTCAACGATGAAGTTTCCGCCGCTACCGACGATTTTGCTAATTTTAGCACCTGGAATTTGACTTAAAAATTCTTCTTCTACACGAGAAGCTACCGGTCTATAGTTTCAAGAATTGCAATATGTAATCTTTACTTCCATTTTCCTTCCTTTCGAATTTAAAGTGGCGCGATTATAGCGCAAATTTAGCAAACGAGAGTATAATAATCCGAAAATTTAAGGAGAAAATTATGAAAAAAGTTGCCGTGATTTTTGCCGACGGGTTTGAGGAGATAGAGGGCGTTAGCATCGTGGACGTGCTTAGACGAGGCGGCGTAGAAGTCGATATCGTCGGGCTTGATAAGCTGCCTATAGCGGGCGCTCACGGAGTGAAATTCGTCTGCGATATGACGCTTTACGATCTTGAGGAGGAGGACTACGATATGCTAGTTTTGCCGGGCGGTCAGCCGGGCGTCTCAAATATCGAAGGAAATCTAAAAATGAGAGAAATTATAAAGCGTTTCGATAAAAAAGGTAAATTTATAGCAGCCATCTGCGCCGCGCCGATCGCTCTTGACGCCGCAGAGATCGTTAGAGGCGAGTTTACCTGCTATCCTAGCTGCGAAAAAGCCGTACGCGGCGGAAGCTACGTAAGCGATAAAAACGTCGTGATAAACGGCCATATCATCACCTCAAGAGGGCCTGCCACGGCGATGGAGTTTGCTTTGGAGCTGCTTAAAATTTTAGGCGGCGAGCAAATTTACGCCGAAGTAAAAGAGGGCTTGCTGTTCGTAAAATAAAGCCGCACAAAAGCCCAGGCGATAAATTTAAGGCAAAAATTAACGTAGCTTTGCTCGCTCTTTCTCGCTGAGTTTTTATTTACGCGCGAGAAATAGGCTTTTGTATGAAGCCGTTTTCTAAGCCCTAAAAGCTTGCCGGTTTGAAAAATCGGCTAAATTTTGCCACATTGTAGAGCTTGCGGATATGCTTACGGGTAAATTTAATACTAAATTATAAAAAGCGCGCTTTTTATCTAGCTTTTTTATTTAAATTCAGGTATTATTCCTTAACCGATTTATCGGGAATTTGATTTAAGGAAACGTTACTGTGAATATTTACGTCGGTAACTTGTCATATCGCATGACTGAGGCAGAGCTTAAGGATACATTTGCGCCGTTTGGCGAAGTAAAACGCGCGAAAATCGTCAAAGATCGCGACACGAATCGCTCAAAAGGATTTGGATTCGTCGAGATAGAAAACGATGCAGACGCGCTAAAAGCGATCGAAGCGCTAAACAACAAGGAAGTAGGCGGCAGAGCTCTAAGAGTAAACGAATCTAAACCTAAAGAATAATCCGGCCGTCAAATCTGACGGCTTTTAACTAATTTTTAAATTTAAGCTTTTTAGTCAAAATTTAGCTCCAAATGAACCAAAAAATTACCTCTCGTATCGCTCCGACGCCAAGCGGCTTTTTGCACGTGGGCAATGTTTACAACTTCTTACTAACATATCTTTTTACTCGCGCATTTGATGGTATTTTATACTTAAGGATCGACGACTACGACCTGCCGCGCTACCGCAGGCAATACGTGGAAAATATCTTTCGCGTGCTTGATATGCTGGGCATTGATTTTGACGGCGGGCCTAGCGGAGTGGGGGAATTTGAGAGTAAATTTAGCTCCAAATTTCGCCTCGGCGCCTACCAAAACGCGCTAAAAAAGCTCGAGCAAAAAGGCGTTTGCTACGCTTGCGAGTGCTCACACTCGATGAAAAGCTCGTTTAAAAACGGCATTTATACGCGGGTTTGCGCGGAGAAAAATCTTAAATTTAAAAAAGACGAAACGGCCATGCGACTACGCGTCCTTGACGAGGCGATTTGTGTCCGGCAAAATTTGATAAAATTTGACGCTTTGGGGTGCGGCTCCGGCGGAGGCAAACTAGGCGATAAGAAATTTAACCCAAACGCGGTAGAAAATCCGGAAGAACGCATTTTAAATTCGGCAAATTCGGACGGTTTAAATTTGACTGACGAAGCGGCGTTTGAAACGGAAAAATTCGCGCAAACCCAAAGCGTAAATTTGGCGCAAATTTTGGGCGATTTCGTCGTTTGGAAAAAGGACGATACGCCCGCGTATAATCTCGCTAGCCTCGTGGACGACGAGATGTTGGGCGTAAATTTACTCGTGCGAGGCGAGGATCTGCTCGCGTGCTCGGCGGCGCAAAAATACGCTGCGCAAATTTTGGGTTACGGTTTTGCGGGCGCAAATTTCATCCATCACGGCTTGCTAGCGCATGGCGGCAAAAAGCTATCCAAAAGCTCGCGCGCACCCGCGGTGAGCGTAACGGACGGCGCCAAAATCCACTATAAATTCGCCGCCCTTAAGCTCGGCCTTGACGCATCAAAATGCGATAGCTTGTCAAATTTGCTTGATATGTTTAGAGAGAAATTTAGCCGATAAATTTAGGTGCTTTGCGCTCTTGTTCGGATTATTTTTAATTCAAAAAGCGCGGTAAAATTTTTATTTACGGGTGATGACGGCGTCTCTGAAATAAATTTCGGTATTTCGGACGGGTCGTTTGCGGCAGAGTTTAAATTTGAGCACAAATTTACGTCCGCGAGGATGCAAGGCTACGTCAAATTTACCGCTCAAATTTAAGCAAAATTTTGAGCCGTAAATTTAAATCAAGTCGCCCGCATCGCAAGCGTCAAATTTGAGCTCAAAATTTTGCTAAAAATCCGCTCAAACAGCCTATTTCCCGCGCTTGCTTAAATTTAAGCCAGGCCGAATTTATCCGCCTAAAAGCAAAGTTTCTGTAAAATCAAAAGCATTAAAAAGGACGAAAAATGAGCGATTTTACAGATTTTACGCACCTGCACCTACACACGGAGTACTCGCTGCTAGACGGAGCCAACCGTATCAAAGAGCTAGCCAAAATGCTAAAAAAACAAGGCGTCAAAGCCGCAGCCATCACCGACCACGGCAATATGTTCGGCGCTATAGACTTTTATAAAACGATGAAAAATGAAGGCATAAAGCCGCTAATCGGCATCGAAGCCTATATCCATAACGGCGAGGAGCTGGGAGATAAAAGTACCAAACAGCGCTTTCACCTCTGCCTCATCGCAAAAAACGAAATCGGCTACAAAAACCTGATGTATCTTAGCTCCATGAGCTATATCGAGGGATTTTATTATTATCCTCGTATCAACAAAAAGATGCTAAAAGAGCACAGCGAGGGCATCATCTGCTCCTCGGCCTGCCTGCAAGGCGAGGTGAACTGGAACCTCAACCAAAGCGAGCGAAATTTGCGTTTCGGCGCGGGCGGATATGAGGCGGCAAAGGAAGCCGCGCTGTGGTACAAGGACGTGTTTGGCGATGATTTTTACCTCGAGATCATGCGTCACGGCATCGGCGATCAACGTAGGATTGACGACGAAATCCTGCGCCTAGCAAAAGAGCTAAATATCAAGGTAATCGCAACCAACGACACGCACTATACGTTTAAGCAAAGAGCCGACGCGCACGAGGTTTTCATGTGTATCGCGATGAACAAACTGCTCGACGACCCAAACCGCCTGCGCCACAGCGTGCATGAGTTTTACGTCAAGACGCCCGCGCAGATGAGCGAGCTTTTCGCCGATATCCCAGAAGCCGTCGCAAATACGCAAGAAATCGTAGATAAATGCGACCTAACGATAAAACTCGGCGACGCGACGCCGCCAAATTTTAAATTTACGCTCGAGTACGCCGCCGAGCGAAATTTGAGCCTGCCAGAGCCTGATAAACGCTACAGCATACCAAACGACAGCGTGCTGTTTGAGCACGAGTGCAGGCAGGGGCTAGAAGATAGGCTTAAATTCGTCCCAGCAGAGCGCCACGAGGAGTACCGCGCCCGTTTGCAGCGCGAGATAGATATCATAAACAAGATGAACTTCCCGGGCTATATGATGATCGTTTGGGACTTTATCAACGAAGCTAAAAAGCGCGGCGTGCCGGTAGGCCCGGGACGCGGCTCGGCGGCGGGAAGCCTGGTCGCATATAGCCTAAAGATCACCGACCTTGATCCGCTGCCCTATAACCTGCTTTTCGAGCGTTTTTTGAACCCCGAGCGCGTGAGCATGCCCGATATCGACGTGGACTTTTGTCAAAACCGCCGCGGAGAGATCATCGACTACGTCATCGAAAAATACGGCAAATTTAACGTAGCTCAAGTTATTACCTTCGGTAAGCTACTGGCAAAGGGCGTCATCCGAGACGTCGCGCGCGTATGCGATATGCCCTATGCCGAGGCCGACGCTATGGCTAAGCTCATCCCCGACGAGCTAGGTATCACGCTAGAACAAGCCTTTGCAAAAGAGCCAAAGATCGGCGAGCTGATAGCGACCAACTCAAATGCCAATAGAATTTGGAAATTCGCCCTTGATCTGGAGGGTCTAAACCGAAACGCCGGCATGCATGCAGCAGGCGTGGTCATCTCAAACGAGGAGCTGTGGAACAAAACCCCGCTTTTCCGCCAGCCAAACGCCGAGGAGGATCACTTCGTAACGCAGTATAGCCTAAAGTACCTAGAGGATGTGGACTTAATCAAATTTGACTTCCTAGGATTAAAGACGCTAACCGTGATAGATAACGCCGTCAAGCTCGTAAAAAAGAGATTCGGCAAAGAGATCATCTGGGAGCAGGTCAATAAAAACGATCCCAAAACCTACGAGACGATCAGCAGCGGCCAGACGCTTGGACTGTTCCAGATAGAAAGCGAAGGTATGCAAAAAGTCGGAGCCGATATGCGCCCGGACTGCTTCGAGGATATCATCGCGATGATCTCGCTTTATCGCCCGGGTCCGATGGATCTTATCCCTGATTTTATCAAGCGCAAACACGGCCTGGAGCCTATCACGTACATTTTTCCCGAGCTTGAGCCGATCCTAGAGCCTACATACGGCGTTATCGTCTATCAAGAGCAGGTTATGCAAATCGTGCAGACTATCGGCGGCTTTTCTTTGGGAGGCGCTGATCTCGTGCGCCGCGCGATGGGTAAAAAGATAAAAGAGGAGATGGATAGGCTAAAGGGCAAATTTATCGAGGGGGCGCAGGCGCAGGGGCTAGACGGCAAAAAATCGGGCGAGCTGTTTGAGCTTATTTTACACTTTGCTTCGTACGGATTTAACAAATCCCACGCCGCGGCATACACCTACGTGACCTTTCAGACGGCGTATCTAAAGACTTATTATCCGGCCGAATTTATGGCGGCTTTAATCACGAGCGAGGAGAGTAACGCCGATAAGATTTCGCGCTACATCGACGAGTGCAAGCGCCTAGATATCGCTATCCTGCCGCCATCGGTCAATAAATCTGCCAAAGAATTCTCAGTCGTTAGCGAAGGCGGCAAAGACGCCATCATCTATGGTCTGGGCGCTATAAAGGGCGTCGGAGGCGCGGCGATCGAAAATATCTTAGAGGAGCAGGCTAAGGGCGAATTTAAGGACATCGACGACTTCGTTTCGCGCGTGGATAACTTTAAGGTAAATAAAAAAGTCTTTGAAAGCCTGATAAAATCGGGCTCTTTTGATAGCTTCGGCCTAACGCGCAAAATGATGCTAAACAACCTAGATAACATCGTAGAGGCGTGCAAAAACGCCGCTACCATCAAGAAAAATGCGGCCGAGAGTCTATTTGGCGACGACGAGAGTATGGCGACGGTTAAAACTAGTCTCGTGCGCGACGACTCCGAGCTAGAGCTAAAAACTAAGCTCAAATTTGAGCTAGAAAGCGTGGGTATCTATCTCTCTGGCCACCCGCTAGACGAGTACCGCGAGCAAATCTCAAAGATAAACTACACGCTAAGCGATAAATTTGATGAGCTACCAGAAAACGGCGAGATGCTGCTCGTGGGCAAGATCGAGGATCTAACGACTAGGATCAGCAAGAAAAACGGCAAAAAAATGGGCACGATCGAGATGCTGGATTTTCACGGTACGGTCGAGATCGCGGTCTTTGACAGAAGCCTTGGCGCGGTCGAGTCGATGAGTGCGGACGAGCGCGATTTGCCGCATGCGTTTAAGGTTCGCTACTCCAAAGACGGGCAGTTCATGCGCATAAATTTGGATAAGATTTTGACTCTTGACGAGGCTATGGG
This sequence comes from uncultured Campylobacter sp., assembly GCF_963526985.1. NCBI lineage: Bacteria > Pseudomonadati > Campylobacterota > Epsilonproteobacteria > Campylobacterales > Campylobacteraceae > Campylobacter > uncultured Campylobacter sp. Next base: position 72,314 of record NZ_CAURPW010000006.1, on the reverse strand, counting down.
CATGGATTTTTCGCATCCGCTGGAGAAATACAAAGAGCAAATCGAGCAGATAAAATACACGCCTAGCAAGGATTTTGGCAAGATAGATAAAACGAGCGAAATCCTAGTCGTCGGCAAGATCGCCGAGATCGCTAAAATCCCTAGCAAAAAAACCGGCAAAGAGTTTATGATGCTAAGCATTATGGACCTTTTTAGCACGTTTAAGGTCGCGGCGTTTGACTCCGAAAAAGGGCTCATCGAGAGCCTAAGCGAGGAGCAAAAGGACGCTCCGTTAGCATTTAAGGTGCGTTACTCGCGCGACGATCAGGGCGCTCGCATAAATCTAATCGACGTCGTGAGCCTAGAGGACGCGCGCGATATGAATTTCCAAAGCAGAAGCTTTAGACAGCGCAAAGAAAGTAGCAATGGCAGCTACCAAAACGGCTCGGCCGCTAGCGAAAACAGAGTTAAAAGAGAGCTTGAGGATCTGGTTTTGGAGCTAAATTTGGACGAAACGGGCAAGGATCTCATCACGCAAATTTACCGCGTCGCCATCGGCGAACACCGCGCCGCAGCCAATAAAAACAACAAACGCCTAATCATCCGTATCAAAGACGCGCAGGAAGGCCGCGCGCTGGTTTATACGACGGAGTTTATCGTGGGGGAGGGGTTTAGCGAGAGGGCGCTAGGCTTAAGGCAGGCTGTTTAGATTAAATTTGACGGCTTGTCTCGCGAGCGCTTTTTACAGAGTTTGTAAAATTTCGGCTCGATGAACTACGTGTTCTATCTTCGCCAAAATTTTACCGCACAACCCCAAAAATCATCTCGCGATATCTCGCCTTGGTTTTATATGTTTAAAATTTGGTATCAAATTTTTAAATTTTCTCGCCGAGGCCCGTAACTCGAAAAAGCTAGGTTTGGGCGAATTTTCGGAGAACTTTAAAGTTAGTATTTTTAGATAAAATTTAAAAAAGGAGCGGCAATGAAATATAAAATTTTAGTTGCGGCCTTTACGGCTGCCTTGGGCTTACAGGGAGCGCTTGCGAGCGATTTTGACGAGCGAGCTTGCGCGGCGCTAAAAGGCGAGAAAATTTACGATACAAAGATTAGCGAAGCGATCTGGAATCAAAGCGGCGAAATCGGCGCCGATAAGATGTCTGCGCTAACCGGCGGAGCCAAAAAGACGCTAAAAGCCGCGCCGCATTGCATAATTCACGGCGAGATAGCCTCCCGTACGGGCTCGGACGGCAAGCATTACGGCATAAAATTTGAGCTGCGCTTGCCGGGCGACTGGAACGGCAAGCTGCTATTTCAGGGTGGAGGCGGTTTGGACGGCTTTGTAGCACCGGCTCTTGGCGCCGTATCTATCCGCACTAGCACCGCAACGCCCGCGCTTATGAGAGGCTATGCGGTCGTCACGACCGATTCGGGACACCCTACGCCTACGCCCGAGTTTGGACTTGAGCAACAGGCGCGGTTAGATTATGCGTATCAGGCCATCGGCAAGGTCGCGAGCGTCTCAAAGCAGCTGGTTTTTGCGGCGTATAAAAAAGCGCCCGCGCACAGCTATTTTATGGGCTGCTCAAACGGCGGACGCTCGGCTCTGATGGCGGCGCAGAGGTATCCGCTGGAATTTGACGGCGTAATCGCGGCAAATCCCGGCTTTAGGCTTTCGCGCGCGGCGATCGCGGAGCAGTGGGATAACAAGCAGCTTATGAAGATCGCGCCTAAAAACGCCGCGGGGGATAAAATTTTTGCAAACGCCCTGACGCAGGAGGATTTAGATAAGCTAAGCATGGCGGTTCTGGATAAATGCGATGCGCTAGACGGCCTAAAAGACGGAATCATCGGCGCTTGGGAGCGTTGCGAGTTCGATCCTAGCGGACTTGATTTAGCTAAAGAAAAAATTTCTGCGATAAAGGCGATATTTGACGGCGCAAAAAACAGCAAGGGCGAGCAAATTTACAGCGGTTGGTTTTACGATGCTGGGATAAATCAGCCCGGCTGGCGCATGTGGAAGCTTGGCGACTCTCAAACGGCAGAGCCAAATGCTAGAAATATCGTGCTCTCAAAGGGCTCGATGAATTATTATTTCTTGACGCCGCCGCAACCGGAGTTTGATCTGATGAACTTTGATTTCGATAAGGACGTAGAGCGAACGTTCGAGACCGCGGCGATAAACGATGCGATTTCGACCAAGCTTGATAGCTTCCGCGCTAACGGCGGTAAGCTCATCATCGTAACGGGCGTCTCAGATCCCGTATTTTCGGCGATGGATCAACGCGATTGGTTTAAAAAGCTAATAGAAACCAACGCGAATGCGGACGAATTTGCGCGATTTTTTGCCTTGCCGGGGATGAATCACTGCGGCGGCGGTAACGGTATCGATGACGTCGATCCGCTAAGCGCGCTTGAAGCGTGGCGCGAGCAGGGAACGGCTCCATCTAGCCTGCTAGGCAAAAGCACGAGTCGCGCCGGTAAGCAGATCCCGATCTGCGCGTATCCAAAAGTCGCTATCTACGTGGGTGGCGACGAAAATAGCGCAAGTAGCTTTGAGTGCAGATAATTTCGGCGCCTAGGGTACCCGTTTATCTGCGGCGCACGAGATACAAGCGCCGCGCAAATGCGGTAGATTTTTCGCGAGTTAAACTTGCAAGGTTAAATTTGCCGCCGAGCGTAAATTTAACCAAAACCATAAAGGGAAAAAATGAAAAAATTAATCGTTTTAGCATTTGCGTTTTTCGCCATAGCAGCGGTAGCTAGCCAACAAGAAAAAAAAGAAGCCGATCCCGAAAAGGAGGCGTTTTTAAGCGCGCGCTACGAAACGCTTAAAAAATCGTGCGCCCAAAAGGACGCTAGAGCCTGCAAACGCGTGATCTTTTTTTATAAAAAAGACGAACTCAAATATAACGAGCATGAAGCTCAAACGGCGATGCAGACTTTGCTTGACGCGTGCAAAGAAGGTAAAATTGACGCATGCATGGAGGTAGGTAAAATACATATAGAAAATAAAAATTACGATGCAGCAAAAGAACTTTTACTGCCTGCGTGCCTAAGCGGTCATTACGACTCCTGCGCCGTTTACGGTAGATATTTGGAAAAACACTCGCCCGCTAAAAGCAAAAAGCATGCACAAAAGATATATGAATTCGCCTGCGACAAAAACTCGGCGCTAGGGTGCGAAAATTTGGGGCTTTTGCTTCGAGCCGAACCTTACTTGCATGACGAACCGCAGGATTTGCCAGGATATTTCTATCTAAAAAAAGCCTGCGAAATAGATGCTAGAAGATGCCTTTCTCTAGGTATTTCGTCTTTATCGTACGATCCTGAGAATGCCGTAAAAGCGCTCACTAGAAACTGCTTTGAGTCGGATATGCTAGCCGGTTGTATTATGCTTACGGAGCATCATAAACGAGGTGCTTTATACGCCTTGGACGACGCTGAGGTAAAGCGAGTATACGCGCGCCTTTGCGAGCGAGCGCCGTATAAGAAAGAATATTGCCAAGCGGCGCGGTAAATTTAATCTCGCTTGCGTTTTGATTTAGGGCAAATTTAAACGGGCGATTAAAATTAACCGCGCTAAATTTAGGCTAGGCTATTAGCCTGGGATAAAATTTAACGCTTAAGGAGTAAAAATGGGTAAAACGGCTTTGGTCGTAGGAGCTACGGGAGCGGTAGGACGCGAGATCGTGCGCGGACTTTGCGAAAATGAAAACTACGACAAAATCATCGTTTGGGCGCGTAGGGAGCTAAATTTTAGCCACGAAAAGCTAGAGACTCAAATCATAAATTTCGACGAGATCAAAGATATGCCGCCGCGCGAGATAGACGAGGCGTTCTGTGCGCTTGGCACGACGATGAAGCAAGCCGGTAGTCGCGGGCAGTTTTACAAAGTAGACGTGAGCTACCCCGTAAATATCGCAAAATGGGGCATCGCATCAGGCGCGCGCCGTTTCGCGCTCATCTCGTCGCAGGGCGCAAACGAGCGGTCGAGGTTTTTTTATCTGCGCGCAAAGGGCAAGGCGGAGAAAAAGATTGCCGCGCTGGATTACGAGAGCTTACAAATCGCGCGGCTACCTGCGATAAAAAGCGAGCGCGAGCAGGTGCGTATGGGAGAGCTTTTTACGATTTGGCTGTTTGGGCTTTTGCCAAAATTTATCTTAACGAACTACCGCCCGATGAGCGCGAAAGATATCGCGGCTGCCGTCATCGCCGCAGCGCAGACGGATGCTAAGGGCGTACAAATTTATCATCCAAGAGAGTTTATTTAGAAGTAAAAGCGTAAAGGTGATTTTGGCTTTGAGCTTTTAAAAACGCCGAAAAATGCGCCCGCTATTTTAAAATAAAAAATCGGCCGGATTTTGCAAGGCGCGCGGGCTTATTTAAATTCGGCCCTTGAGCGCGGTTTAGCTATTTGCTCGGTAGCGGACAAAAGTCGGGTATATCAAAAAAGAGGCTCGCTTTTATGTTTGGTCGCGCTCAAAAGCGCCGCCAGGACGGCTTTTGTGCCGCAAATCGCCTAGCAGGTACGCGAGCCTGCGCGCAGTTTCCTTGCTCGCGCAAAAATCAAAACGCCTATTTAAAGACTATGCCGGATGCGGTAAAATCCATTTGCTCCGGCTCGACGTTTAGCAATGATTTAAAAACCAGCCTGCCTACGGCTTTTAGCTCCGCTTCATGTGCGGGATTTGGATGCTGCTTTAGCTCCTGCTGCATCGCCATCAGCAAAAACCCAAGCCCCATAGATATCTGATACGAGTTCATCATTTCCGTAGCTTTTCCCTCAAACAGCTCGGGTTTTTTGCGCAAAAACTCGGCGATCTGCAAAAATGCGGGCTTTACGGCCTCGTCCGGCATCGGATGATTAAAATACGCCGCATAAGCGCCTCCTAGTAGCGCCACGATACCGGTCGCTACGTTTTCTTTGGGTATGCCGTATAGCTGCTCGACGCTGCCGTTTAGCTTATCTATACCCTCTACTAGCAAGCGCCGCCCCTCGTCTTGCTGCGCGGCGGGAAATAGCTGCGCTATCTGCTCGATGCCGTCCATATCCAAAAAATGATCTCCGGCTCGCACCAGCGCGCCCGTATAGAGTATATCGGTCTTAACGTCTTTGGCATAGGCGGAATCATCGGGTGGATTTAAATTTTTTCTTGCTTGATTCATAGCGCGGTTATACGCGTCCTGCCGCAACCACTGCTCGTTAAAATCAATCGTAAAAAACGCCTGCGCATTACTAAAACACATCACCGCTCCAAGCGCCGCCGCGCCGACTCGAATCTTGCCTAAAATTTTCATAAACGTCTCCTAAAATAAAATTTAAAATAGCTCGCCATTCATTTTAGCTTAAATTATATAACGAATAGATTTACGACGGACTGATTTTATCCGCCAGCTTCCGCGCGTAAAATTTCGCTGTGAATTTTAGGCGGCATCCCAAACATCCTTGCGTATTCGCGGCTAAACTGCGATGCGCTCTCGTATCCTACGTCAAATGCAGCCTGCGCAACGCCGATATTTTTGGTCGCGAGCAGGTTTTTGGCCTCTTCTAGGCGGATCTTTTTTTGAAAAGCTATGGGACTTAGCGAAGTTACGGTTTTGAAGTTATGATATAGCGAAGACTCGCTCATATCGCACTCTCTAGCGACGTCTTTCATATTTAGCTTTTGCGAAAACTCGTTTTTTATCTTTGCTACGGCTTTTGAAATTTTATTTGAAACGCTGCCTTGCATCGCAAATTTACTTAAAAAATAGCTGCTTTTATCGTTTGTTGCGAGCATATAAAGTATCTCTTTTTTGGCAAGGTCTGAGAGAAATTTGATCTTCTCTTTTGGTTTTTCTAGTAGCCATACAAATCTCAAAACAGGCTCTAAAATCTCATCCGTTAGCTCGCCAAAGAATATGCCTTTTTCGCTTTTTTGTAGGCTCTGCTCTTTTACGTCCACACCTTTTAGCACTTCATAAACCTCATCAAGGCTAAATTTAATGCGAAGCGAGATGTAGGGTTTCTCTTTTGAGGCGTCTGTTAGGCTTACATTTAACGGCACGTGAGTAGAAGCTAGCGCATAAGTCTGCTCGTCGTATCCGTGCATATCGTCGCCAAAGCCGATCGCCTTTGCTCCTTGCAGTATTATGCACAATGACGGCTCATAAACCGCGCTGATAAAATCGTGCGTTTTGTCGCTGATATAAAAGTCAAGCGAGCCAATGTCGCTGCGCTCTAAGCAGTTTACGCCGCATCTATCTAATAAAAACTCTTTTGTCTGCTCTTTTAGTAAATTTATATCAGCCATTTCACTCTCCGAGTCAAATTTTGTGAAATTATACAACCTTTTAGAAATTTTGCAGGATTAGGCATGAAATTTACAGAATCGTTCTAACGTAAAATTTAAAATACAGATATAATGCACCCCAACAAAACGATATGCGGGACAAGGAAAAACCAAAGCTCGCCAAAATATCAAAAAACTTAAAGGAAAAGAGATGAATCTCAAGAAATTTGCGGCGACGCTTGTAGCGTCAAGTTTTATTTAGGAGGTAATTTAGTGGCAAGCACAAACGTAACAAAATCACCGCTAGAAGCGATATCGATGGTAAGCGAGTGGGATAAAATTTTCGCCAAAAGTGATAAGGTAGATCACAAGAAAGTTAAATTTAAAAATCGTTACGGCGTGGAGATCGTCGGCGATCTTTATACGCCTAAAAATTTGCATGGCAAAGCTGCTGCGATCGCAGTTAGCGGACCTTTTGGCGCGGTTAAAGAGCAATCAAGCGGCCTTTACGCCCAAACTTTAGCCGAGCGCGGCTTTATCACGCTTGCCTTTGATCCAAGCTACACCGGAGAGAGCGGCGGCGAGCCAAGAAATTTAGCAAGTCCGGAGATAAACACTGACGATTTTAGCGCGGCGGCGGATTTTTTAGGCATTCAGGACAATATAGATCGAGGTAAAATCGGCATTTTAGGCGTATGCGGCTGGGGCGGTTTTGCTCTAAACGCAGCTCTTGCCGATCCTCGCATAAAGGCGGTTGCGACCAGCACGATGTATGATATGACGCGAGTGATGGCAAAAGGCTACAACGATAGTGTGGGCGCCGATGAGAGATATGAAACTAAAAAGAAGCTAGCCGAGCAACGCTGGGTCGATGCTAAAAATGGCAAACCGACATATACTGGTGCGATAAACGTTGATCCAAAAAAGATAGACGCGAGCACGCCGCAGTTTATCGCTGAATATGCGGACTATTACCGCACACCACGCGGATATCACAAACGCTCTGTAAATTCAAACAGCGGAGAGAGCGGCTGGATCGTTACAAATCCTATCTCGTTTATAAATATGCCAATCCTTGCCTACGCAAGCGAGATGAGAACTCCGACTCTTATCGTAGCCGGCGAGAAAGCGCACTCAAGATACTTTAGCGAGGACGCCTTTAAATCTCTTGGCAACAAAAATAAAGAGCTAGTTATCGTCCCTGGCGCTGTGCATACAGATCTGTATGATAATAAAAATAACAAGATCCCATACGATAAATTTGAGGAATTTTTCAAAGCAAATTTGAAATAAACAATCACCCCTGCACCTTGCGGGGGTAAATTTAAAAAAGGAAAACAATGGAAAATTTTACATTTTATAATCCCACAAGAATAGAATTTGGCAAAGGCAAAGAGGCTCATATCGGCGAATATATGAAAGAATTTGGCGCTAAAAAAGCTCTTGTGCTATACGGCAGCGAGCGCGTAAGAAAGAGCGGGTTGCTTGGCGTAGCAACAGATAGTCTAAAGGCAAATGGCATCGAATTTACTGAGCTTGGCGGCGTGAAGTCAAACCCGGGCGATCAAAATAGCCCGTGAATTTGGCGCCGATAGCGTGCTGGCCGTTGGCGGCGGCTCGGTGCTAGACTCTGCAAAGGCAGTCGCTGCCGGAGCTAAATATAGCGGCGACGTGTGGGACTTTTTCGTAGGTAAAAATCCGGCCGAGTCGCTCATGGTATTTGACATCATCACGCTAGCGGCAACTGGCTCTGAGATGAATCAAAACGGCGTTGTGACCAACGAAGCGGCTAAATTAAAGCTTCATCTGGGCGCGCCGTGCCTTTTTCCAAAAGTATCTGTCGTAAACCCGCAGCTACAAGCCACCGTCAGCCGCGACTATCTAGTTTATAGCGCAAGCGACGTTATCGCGCACAGCATCGAGGGCTATTTCACGGCTACAAACTATCCGCTAATCGCCAGAATGCAGGTAGAAGCAAACATAAAAACCATCATCCGAACGACCGAAATTTTACTCGCAAACCCTGATGACTACGACGCTAGAGCTGAGTTTGCCTGGGCTGCGACGATGGCGCTAAATGGCATAACTATGGTCGGCACTTCAGGCATTGAGTATCCAAACCACATGATCGAGCATGCGATGAGTGCGGTAACGGACTGCGCGCACGGAGCTGGACTAAGCGTAGTGATGCCTGCATGGATGAAGTGGTATAAGGATAGAAATTTGGGCGTATTTGAGCGTTTTGCGAGAGAAATATTTGGGCTTAAAACCGCAGATGAGGGCATAGAGGCGCTAAAAGCGTGGTTTGACAAAATAGGCACTCCAACAAGACTATCGCAGCTAGAGATAGATAGCGAGGCGCTTATTGACGAGATCGCGGGAGTAGCTTTTGAAAACGCAAAAGCGTGGGCGATGTAAGAGCTCTATCCAAAGAAAAATATCGTCCAAATCCTTGAACTGGCAAAATAAATTTAAAGTGAGTCAAAATGAGAAAAATTTTAGCCGTCTTTATGCTTTTTGCGGGGTTAAATTTGGCAGCAGGAGAGAAAATGCAAAATTTAAAGATAGTCCTAAAGAGCTCTAACGGCGAAGCGACGGCTATCCTAGATGATACGGCGGCGGCAAGAAGCTTTGCCGCACAGCTGCCGCTAACGCTAAATTTAGAGGACTACGGCGGACGCGAAAAGGTAGCTAAGCTTCCAAAACGGCTTGACATAAGCGAATCTCCAGTCGGTAGCGACGGCAAAAAAGGCGAGATCTCGTACTTTGCTCCGTGGAATAACTTTGTCATCTACTACGGCTACCAGCCTTACTACGAAGGCATCGTACGCTTGGGCGTGATCGAGGGCGACGTGAGCTCGGTTGCAAAAGACGGGCAGATCAAGATCGAGCTAGCCGAATAATAATTTAATATGGAGCCAGATTTTAGGGCAAAAAGAGCTCTCGTAGGGCGCGCTAAAAAGCGTGCATATGTGTTTAAATAAAATTACGCTTAGCCCTGAAGACAACACCAAATTTGAAGAAATTTTGATGAAGGAGATGAAAGCAAGTCTCGCCAAAGAAAGCGGCGTGCTGGTGCTTTTTGCCTTCACGCTAAAAGATGCGCCGAACCAGTGGATATTTTTTGAAATTTACGCTGGCGAGGCCGCGTATGAGGCGCACAGGCAGGCGCCGCATTTTAAGGAGTTCTTGCAGGCGCGCGACGATATGGTTGCTATGTTTGAGGGTTTTGCGCTAAAAAACAACTACTCTTTTAGCAAGACGAAGCCCCACAAATAAAAACTAAATTTAGACGGTTTTGTGAGAGCGTCACCGAATGCGTTGGCGTAAAAAACGTCTCAAACTAGATTTTAAAAAAGGAGAAAAATGATAGACATTAGGTATTTTAGGTTTGTTTTCGCGTTTATTATGGCGCTTTTTATGTCGCTTATCATCTCGGGCGTACTTACATACGTAAATTTGGGGTTTGCCGATGGTTTTTTTGGCATTTGGATGGCCAGTTACGCAAAAGCTTTTGCGGTAGCGTATCCTAGCATACTCGTAATCGCGCCGCTAACTACGAAGATTACCAAAGCTATTTGCGTAGATAAGTCGCAAAAGTAAATTTAGCGGCTAAATCGTCTCTAGGCCTTGGGCGTAAGGCTAGCATGCCCTTATAGGTGCGCGGTTTAAATTTACAACGCAGAAGCCGCGCGTAAAAAGTAAAATCACCTAAGATAATAGGTGGAAGTGAAAGCAACCTTGTCTAAAACGAGGCTAAGGGCGGACTTTTGTGGGCACGAACGACTTGTTTTTTAACGGTTTGTCGGCGACATAAGCAGAGCATAAATTTAAACTCGGTTCGGCGGCATAAATTAACGCTCGCGGGCGAATTTAAAGAGTAAATTTATCGCGTCTTGCTTAATGTTGGGCGGCTTTATTTGCCGCTAGAGCGCAGATTTGCTTTTAAATTTAAACTTAGTCTGAGCTTGCGGCGTAAAATAAATTTAGCAAATCTCGCCGCTTAATTAAATTTTATCCCTCGCACGACTTGCGCGCCAAGACCCGTTTGCATATGCCGCAAAAACATCGCGTGATAAAAGTCCCCCTCGTGCCCCGGCGCGTCGTATGTGGCGACGAGATTTGCAGGTACGACGACTCTGCGCCTGACGTTTGCCTCGTTTGCGCTAAGTTTTAGGTGCGAGACTAGCTGATAGACGCACAGATCGGTGCAGTCGCCTAGCACCACGAAGGTATCTATGTGTGGATTTTGCGTGATAAACGCGTTAAATTCGGTGCAGTAGGCCGCGCTCAGGGAGTTTTTGCGAAAGATTTTTATCTCGCCAAAAAACGGCAGTTCGCGCAGCTGCGGTATCGTCTTTGCACCCTCGGTACCTTTGATAGCGTGGGGCGGAAATGCGTCAAATTCCGCGCAGTTTGCCTCGTGGCTATCCTCGAGCAGCACGAGATTTCTAGCTCCCGCCGCGTAAGCCGCGCTAAAAGCCTGCGCTATGGCGTCCGAGGTCGCTGCTACTCGCGGGCTAGCTAGCGGTCCGGTGCTACAAAATCCCTCTATCATATCCACGCTGATAAATGCAGTGTTTGCCGCGCCGCCCGCTAAAAGTTCGCTAAATTTAATCTCCTTTAGCTCCTCAAACCACACCGCCAAATCCTCTAAAATTTTCGCGTCAAATTTCATATTCTCTCCTTGTGTTTTGGTTGTTTTTACGTTTGTTGCTGGGCTCTTCGAAGCAAATTTTAAACCTCTCGTCGCCCTAAATTTTCTTAAATTTAAACTCCGCCTAGCCGCCCGTCTTTGCGGGCAAATTTACACAAAAGCTCTTTGGCTCAAGCTCGATTTCGATGCTGCCGCCGTGGGCTTGGACGATTTGCAGACACAGGTGCAGGCCTAGGCCGTTGCCCTTTAGTTTGCTCGTTTTAAAGGGTTCAAAGACCATTGCTTGGTTTTTGATCGGCACGCCGCTATCGGTCACGGCAAATTTATGCTCGCCGTCGCAGTATCGGTAGTCCACGCGCACCCAGCCATCATCGTCCTCGTTTTCCTCGACCGCGTCGATCGCGTTAAATAGCATGTTTTGAAACACCATTGCGAGCAAATCGCGGTCGCCCACATAGGGCAGGTCGGGGAAGTTTAGGCTAAATTTGATCTCCTTGCCGTAGGTGTAGCACTCTATGGCGGCCTCGCATTCGCCTTTTAGCTCGGCTAGGTTAAATTCGCGCGCGTTTATCGTTAGGCCTTTGGTGAAAAGCAAAGTAGCCTTGATGATGCGCTCGACGCGCCAGATCGCCTTTTGCATCTGCTCGACGACAGGGCGATCGTGGTCGCCCGCTTTTTTTATCAGCGTCGAGGCTAGCAGCGAGATCGAGCCCACGGGGTTGCGTATCTCGTGGGCTAGATGGGCTGCGACCTGACCCATCGAGGCTAGGCGCTCGGTGCGTTTTTCGGTCGTTATGTCGGTTGCGGAGATGATTTTTTTGCCCTCTTTTTGGGCGATTTTGATGAGGTATATTTGTCCCGCGGCGCTTATCTCGCCTTCATTTTGCGGGATAAATTTTAAAATTTGCCCTAGTTTTAGGGCTTCTGAGTTTTGTAAAAATATCTCGCCCGCCTCGTCCAAAACCCAGATCGCGTTTGGCAAAATTTCCACGATATCTTTGATGAAGCCTTGCAAACTCGCATAGGACGCCGTTAGGTTTTTATACTCGCGCTCTATCAGATAGGTCTGCTCGATCAGACTTTTTAGTCCGTCCTGGACGCTGGTTTTATCGATCTGGGTCATAAAAGCTCCTCGAAATTTTCTAAATCAAAAAGTAAAATTCGGTCGTTTTTTAGGCGGCCGACTTCGTTGCTAAAGCCGCTTTTGGAAAATAGCGCTACGGCGCCCGGCACGAAGCCTAGTCGCTCGCATTTTTTAAGGAGTAAATTTACCACGTTTTTGCAAATTTTATGCTCTTTAAATTTAGCTTCTCCGACGACTATGCGACCTTCGATACTCAAAAATATATCTATCTCGATATTTTTCGCCCATAAACTCCGCACTCGCGCGGGCTCCGTACCTAGCCTAAACGCCAAAAGCTCGCGGCAAAGCAGCTCAAAGCCAAAGCCTGCGTACGAGTCGAACTCGCGTCTAATAATCTCCATCAGCGCGGCCTTTTCGCCGTTTTTTAAAAGGGTCAAATTCGGCTCGATGAAATAAAACCAAAATCTAGTAAAATTGTCGTTAAAGACCACTTTATCCTGCGCCTTATCGCGCTCGGGCAGCTTTTTAGATTTTTGATATTTGCTTTTTACGCGCGGTTTTTCCAGCGTCTTTTCGATGCTGACTACGCCTGAGTTTATCGCAGCGGCGTAAATTTTCAGGATGAGAGGGCGGGGCAAAAATTTATTTAGAGCGTATTTTTTGCGGTCGTTTTTAGCAAGCTTGCAAAGGGCAAATTTAAGCTCGTTTTCAAAAGGCGCGTCAAAGCTAAATTTGAGCGACAAATCTTCAAATTTATCTAAAATTTCTTTTTCTATCGCCTCGAAAATATCGTAATAACTCGCCTCAAAATTTAGCGCGTCAAATACTAAATGAAAGTAAATAAGCTGCAAGATATCAAGGTGCTTAAAGCGCGCGAAGCTTGATTTTAAGGCGTAGATTTTCGCTCCTTTTTAGCCCATTTTAGCACAACTTTGGTTATAATCTCTTTTTTTACAAGGAAAAATTTTGGTTAGCATCGACGAAATCAGAAAAAATATAATTTTAAAAAAAGGCGTGCGATACTTTGACTATACGGCCTCGGGCCTAGCCTACGCGCCTATCGAGCGCAAGATCGCAAAATACCTAAAAACCTACGCCAACACGCACTCTGAAAGCGCCTCAAACGCGCTAAAGACGCAAAAGCGCTACGAAAAAGCAAGGCAAAACCTAAAAGACGCGCTGGGGCTTGACGAGCGGTTTTATCTGATCTCTACGGGCTGCGGCGCGACCGGAGCGATAAAGAAATTTGAGGAAATCATGGGGCTTTACTTGCCGCCTATGAGCGCGAACCGTCTGGGCGAGGAGAGCCTAAAGGGCGCAAATTTGCCCCTCGTCATCGTCTCGCCCTACGAGCATCACTCAAACGAGGTCAGCCTGCGCGAGGGGTTGTGCGAGGTGGTGCGCATACCGCTAAGTAAGAGCGGGGAGATAAATTTCGGCAGGCTCGATCAACTGCTCAAAATCAACTCAAAGCGCGAGATCATCGGCTCTTTTAGCGCGGCCTCAAACGTCACGGGGATAATCAGCGACTACAAAAAAATTTACGTGATGATGAAGCGATACGGCGCGACCGTGGCTTTTGACGCGGCTAGCCTTAGTCCGCACGACAACCTTGACGCCGACTACTTCGACGCGCTATTTCTCTCGCCGCATAAGCTTTTAGGAGGCGTGGGTAGCTGTGGACTGCTCGCGATAAAAAAAGAGCTGGTAAAATCAGACAAACCGACATTTGCCGCAGGCGGGACCGTTAGCTACGTGAGCCGCAGCTCGCATTTTTTCGCGCCAAGCGTAGAGCGCACCGAGGAGGGCGGCACCCAGCACGTGATGGGGCTGATTAGAGCCTCGCTAGCATACAGACTGCGAAACGAGGTCGGCCTAGACGTCATAAAAAGCCGCGAGGATGAGCTAACGAAGCTATTTTGCGAGGGGCTGGATAAAATCCCCGAGGTCGTGAGTTATTTTCCGCGCGCAGTGCCGAGGCTGCCGATTTTCGCGTTTAATGTTAAAGGCGTTTCGCCTTATGATTTTGCCGAAGCGCTAAGCCAGGACTACGGCGTGCAGACCCGTGCGGGGTGCGCGTGCGCCGGTCCGTACGGACACGATCTGCTCGGACTAAAAGACGATCAGAAATTTGATCAAAAGCCTGGCTGGGTGCGCGTGAGCCTGCACTACTCCCACACGCCAAAAGACGTCGCATATCTGCTAAAGGCCGTCAAAAAAACTATCAAAAAATTTAAAACCAAAAAGGATAAAAAATGAATAAAATTTTAGCCGCGGCCCTGCTTGCTCTTTGCGCCGTTTTCGCGCAGGCAAAGCCATTTAGCCCCGAGCAGTACGCAAAAGTACTGCGCGAGTACAACTCCGTCGCGGGCGCGAACGACTACTTTGAAAGCGGTAAATTTAAAGAGGAATTTAATCTTCGCAAAAAATACTGCGACGAGGGATTAAGAGACGCCTGTGGGGATCTGGGACTGCTCTACGTTACGGGTCTAGGCACGCCAAGAGATAGCAAAAGAGCGGGCGAACTACTCGAATACGCCGCCAAAAACGGCGAGTTTAAGGCCATCTCGCAGTACTACGAAACAGCGCTTGACATAGCTCGCGCGGCAGAAAAGTATCCGGACGACAAGGTCGCGCAGCACCTAGTAGCCGAGTTTAAAAACTCGCTAGAGCAGTGCAAGGCCTACAAGGGCGACCGCCACACGTGCTTCCGCACGCTGGTGATTAGTGGCATGCTGCCAAAGGGCGAGGGCGGCCTTGGGCTATCGCAGGCCGAGTTTGCCAAGGCGTGGGAGGACATCGTCGTGAGCGACGTCGAGCGCAACGGCATGGACGACTCGAAAGTAAACGCGCTGGCAAAGGAGCTGGAAGGACTATCGGCGCGGTAAATTTGCGGGCTTTTGCGGCGTAAATTTGATTTTCGGCCAGGCTATCCGTCAAATTTTATCGTCCGCGCGGGCGCCTTGCTCAAATTTGACGTATTTTTACGCCCAGCTCAAATTTGCGCGGCGTTAATTTTTACGAATTTACAAAAACTTTGGAGAAAATTTAGATGCGAGATTCGCGCGAGTTTCAGGTCTTAGCGGGCGAGGTAAAAAACGTGAGATGGAATGCGGCGACGGATGACTGCGTTTTTGAGATCGCAGGCGCGAAATTTAACGCCAAAATTTCTAAAGATCGTCTCGTGCCTCGCGAAAACGACCGCCTAGCTATCGCCTATGACGAGCAAAACGAGGTTTGGAATTTTAAAAATTTAACCTCGGGCAAGTGGCTCAAAAACTACGCTTGGCGCGCACACTTTATACTATCGTGGGCAGCAATCTTTGATATCGTTCCGGGTAAAATTTTAGGCGCGATTTTTGCGATACCTATCATTTATCTAAGCAAGTATTTGTCCGAATTTGCAGGCATGGTAGCCTTGTTTGCCTTTGTCGTTTGCTTGTTTTTATCGCTGCCCTTTTTGCACATATACTGGAGCGAAAACAAAAGCTTAAGCGGCATGGTCGAGGCGTATCTAGCTTTGAGAAAATTTTTAAAAGAAGCGAATTTGTAGTTTGCCGTCAAATTCGCCCGCTAAAAAACGCGGCAAATTCGGCGCCTATTTTAAATTTGACGGGCGAATGAGCGATCAAATTTATAGGCGCGCAAATTTATATCGCTCAAATTTCGGGCGCGAAAACGTAAAATTTAAAGAGGATTTAGCTTGCAAGAAACGAAAAACGGTTTAAACCTGCTTAGCTGCCGCATAAATTCGCTTGAGTGCGTCTATAATGACAAAAGCGGATTTGATTATAGCTTTGGCTTGGAGGATCAAATTTTAAACATCCGCTCGCTGCAAAGCCCGCTCTTGCCGGTAAATGACGGCGACGAAGCGCTGGTTGTTTGCGATAAAAAGGGGCGGGTTTTGGGGCTAAAAAACCGCTCCCTAAACTCCGCGGCCTGGTACGCCTACGAGCCTAGCTCCTTTTTTGCGGCTCTATTTTTCGCGCTGTTTTTGCTGTTTGGCGCGGCAGGCGTTTGGGCGATTTTCTCGGGCTTTGGCGGACGACAGCCGCTTTTTGGCACTTTGCTGTTAGTTTTTGGGTTCGGTTCTCTTGCCTTTGCTTGGTTTAAATATCACCGCGAGGCGTCTTTGGGCTTGCGCGTTAGATCGATGCTCGGCGTCGCAAAAGAGCCCAAGTCTAGCGGCGAGGTTAGCGGCATGGTGCGCAATCTAAGGATTTTTGAGACGAAAGAGAAAAATTATTTTAGCGTTACGGTCGGCGATACGTTTTTGTGGGGCAGCAGCCCTAAAAAGCGCGCCCTGGAGTTAGAAAACGGCGACGAAGCGAGCGTGAAATACGAAAATTTCAAGGTTTTAGAGATACGAAATCTCAGCAAAAATCTGACGGCAAAAAAATCTCAAGGCTTTTTTGAAAGGGCGCTTTGGTTTAGCGCAGATATCGCGATCAGCCTTTGCGCGGGACTTGTTTTGCTCTATGCGGGAACGATGGATTTTTGGTTTTCGCCTTTTGCGGGGATTGCCGGCTTGATGATCTTGCTCGGCGGATTTGGTTTTAACGTGTTTTATAAAAAAGATTAGCCTCGGCGCGGCCTAGTTTTGAGCTGGTAGGTCGGAGCTTGGCCGCTTCGTAATTTAGCGCTTGAATTAGCGGCGCGCTGTTTAGGTTCGGCCTAGCGTAAATTTGCGCCCGCGAGGCGGCAGGACAAATCCAAGCTAGCCGTCTTAACGGGTTTTATTTACGCCTAAAATTTATAAACACGCCTTTTGATTTTGCGCCGAATTTGCGCGTTTTGCGTCGATATTTTTACGGCAAAGGCGTAAATTTAAGCCGGCATTTAGTTTTGCCTGGCGGGATTTGGCCCTGCGCGAAACGGCTAAAATTAGTTTTGCATCCCTGCCGCGCTTAAATTTGCGTTCTTGGCTGGCGCAGACTAAATTTAATCCCAAAAGGCGCGAATTTGACGCGTTAAATTTGACTTCTAGAGCTTAGAGGTACGGCGCCGCTTTGAGATTAGTTTGTTTTTGGGAGGCGCAAAACGAGCGAAATTTGCGCTTTTGTCGGTTTTTGTAGGGTTTATTTAGGCTCGTAACGGCGCAAGCTAGCGTAGTCTTGCGGCTTTTTGCGGCTTAGGGCAAAATGCGGGCTTGCTTCCGTGCGGGCAAGCGAAATTTACGGCGTAGCGGGTTAAATTTGCGCTTTCGGATTAATTTTAACGCCCAAAGTCTGGCGCTTGGATTTGGACGGCGCTAGGAAATTTGGGGATTTTAGCCGCTTTTAAAACGTGGGCCTGGCTTAACTTAACTCGTTAATTTAAACGGCGCGGACGAATGGCCGCCTTTGCTAATCCGCTAATCTAGCGCGAATTCGCCGCACTTGCTAGACCGCTTTCGTATTTCGCGAATTTTGCCGAAAGTCTCGGCAAAGAAAAACGGCGGCGGCTTAGCTTGATTTAGAGCGATATTTACGGAAAGACAAGCGCGCGTTACTTACCGGGCTTGCCCAAAGAGCGCTCTAAATTTACCGCGACCGTCAAATTTAGCCTAAATTTCGCAAAAACTCCGCGTATTCTCTGGCACCGCGCTCTAAATCGTCATGGCTTGATACGTAGTCCACGCCGGGAGTCTCCTCGGCGCCGTAAAATGCGAAAAAATCGCGGTAGTCGGCATGAAAATAGTATTTAAACGCAAGCTCAAACGGCGTAAGAACCTCGCGCAAGCTAAAATGATAGCGTCCTTGCGGGCAGTAGTCGCTCTTTTTGATGCCCGCGGTCACGGCTAGAGCCACCTTGCGCCCCGCTATGCCGTCTGCGCCGCGTCCGTAGGCAAAGCCGTGCGTCATTACCGCGTCGATCCACGATTTTAAAATCGGAGGGCAGGAGAAGTTGTGAAGCGGAAACTGCAAAACGAGGGCGTCGTGGGCCCTGATGAGCTCTTGCTCGCGCTCGGCGTCGATGTCACCGCCTGCGTAAACCCGCGTCAAATCATGAACGCTAAAGCGCTGCGGCTCTTTAAGGGCCTCTTGCAGCAGGCGTTTGTTTATGACCGAGTTTTGGATGCCCGGGTGGGCTAGGATGATTAGAGTTTTCATTTTTCTCCTTTTTAATCAAGTAAATTTTATCGGACTTTGCTTAAATTTGAGCGGAGCATTGCGCAATTTAGCGACGCAAATTTGACGCAAATTTAGCGTATTTTTACAAAAACGCTTGCAGATTTCGCAGATTTTCTTTTATAGGTGCTGGGCGGTAGAGTGCCGAGATAACGGCGACGTAGTCTGGGTTTAGCGCGGCGATTTGCGCGATATTTGCCGCGTTTATGCCGCCGATCACGCAAACGGGGATGCGTAAAATTTCTTTTGCGCGCATTATCGTTTCAAATTTACAAAGCGGGGCGTGCGGTTTGGTCGGGCTTGCAAACACGGCGCCAAATGCCGCGTAAGAAGCGCCCTCGTCCTGCGCTTTTAGGGCTAAATTTAGATCGTCGTAGCAGCTAACGCCGATGAAAGCGTCCTCGCCTAAGATCTTTCTAGCGGCCTTTACTCCGCCGTCGTCTTTGCCGATGTGCACGGCGTTTGCGCCTATTTTGGCGGCAAAATTTACGTCGTCGTTTACGATAAATCTCGCGCCGTAACGCTCGCAAAGCTCTTTTAGCGCAGTCGCTACGCGCTCGTTTTTGGGCTCAAGCTTGGTGCGGTACTGTAAAAGTTTCACTCCGCACTCTAGTAGCTCCTCGGCCTGCGCTAGCACGCTACTCTCTGGCGTTAGGACGTCGTCCGTGATGGCATAAATTTCAGCCACGGTTTGCGCCGGCAGCTTTGTGATCTAGTAGCCGCACGCCGAAATTTGAGCCGTGAGCGTTTTTGATCGCGTTTGCGACGAAGGCTTTGGCGCGCTTGATCGCTGTTACCTCGTCTGCACCACACGCTAGGGCGCATGCGATAGCCGTGGCGAAGCTGCACCCCGCGCCGTGCATGATCGTGGGACGCTCTAGCACCTCGCCAAATTTAACTATCTCGCCGCTTTTTTTATAAAGCGTATCTTCGCAAATCTCGCTCGTTTGCGTGCGTTTTAGCACGATGTCGCAGGGTGGATTCGCACCAGCGTTTAAGTGCTCGCCGTCAAAATTTAACCCTAAAATGCGCGCTTCGTCTAAATTTGGCGTCGCGATGCGAGCTAGGCTCAAAAGCTCTTTTAGCGCGTTTATGGCGCCCTCTTGCAGTAGCTTTGCGCCTGATTTTGCCACGCAGACGGGATCTATCACGGCTGGTATGCCGCGGTTTTGCTCTAGCCAGTCTTTGACGCAGGCTATGAGCTGTTCGTTAAAGAGCATGCCGATCTTTACTGCGTCAAATTTTAGCTCGGCGCAGACTGCTTCTAGCTGCGCGTTTAAAAACTCGGGCGTTGCTGGCATCACCGCGCTCACGCCGCTTGTGTTTTGCGCTGTTAGAGCCGTGATCGCGGTCGCGCTATAGCAGCCGTATGCCTCGCAGGTTTTTATGTCGGCTTGTACGCCGGCACCCCCGACGCTGTCGCTACCTGCGATGATTAGGATATTTTTTTTAGGATTTTTCATTGTTTTGCCTTGAGCGGTTTTGTTAAATTTATCTTTGGGCGAATTTATTTGTCGCCAAAATCCTTGCCGAACTCTACGCCTAGCTCCTTTAAATTTACTGGGCCGTTTCCTTGCGACTCCATCGGCGCAGACGGAGTTTGCGGCTGCGTTTGAGCAGGTTGCGAGCCTAAAGAGTTTTGCTCGGTTTGAACGTTTTTGGTGGCGTTATTTTCGGCTTTTTTAGGCTTTTTCTTCTCTTCTTCTAGCTTTTTGCCGGTTAGGCACTCGTAAATTTCCGCATGATTTTTCTTTGCCCAGTCCTCTTTGACTTCGATTTTTTGGTACTCTTTGCTAGTAGGCGAAGCAAGGCCGTTTTTGACCAGGGTTTTGTTTAGGATTTTGCTTTCGTCGCTTACTTCGCACAGCCATCTATCGCCGAGATTTTTTAGCGTGAGCACGTAGTAGTTGCGCTCAGGACGAAATATCTTTTTGATCTCTTTGTCGTAGGATTTGCTGAAAATTTCTAGCTCTTTTTTATCTTTTATGCATTTTGAACCGTCGTAAAATTTAACGTTTGCAAGCTTGCAAGGGGCGATCACGGCGGCGTTTAGTCTAAAGACGAAAGTATCGTAGTCTAAAATTTTTTCTAAAAACAGAACCTCTTTGGCGACTTTTTCGCGTTTGGATTTAGTCGTCTCTGTGATTTGCATGTCGGTAAACTGAGCAGCCGAATTTACCGACAGCAAGGCTAAAGCGCAAAATTTAAGCAGAGTAAAAAATGCGCTTTTTTTCATTATTTCAGATCGTATTTTTCTAACAGTTTGTTGTAGCTACCGTCTTTTTTCATCTCTTCAAGCGCGGCGTTTATTTTAGCGATTAGATCTGCTTGCTTGCCTTTGTCAAACGCCATAGAAAAGCCCTCGCTACCGTCGTTTTCTTTGTAAAATTCCTCAAGCTCGGGATTTTTCTTTAAAAAGCCGTAACCGATCGAGCTATCAAGCACGACCGCGTCTATCTTACCTTTTTTTAGTCCCATGATTAGCGGAACCGGATCCTCAGCAGGTACGACTTTAGCGCCTGCGATAGCGTTAGCGGCGATCTCTTGGACGGTGCCTTGTTGTACGCCCACTCTTTTGCCGTTTAGGGCGTCTTTGCCGGCGATGGCGTCGTTGCCTTTAGCGCGCAAGTAGATATTTTCCGTCGCGTAGTAAGCCTGCGTGAAATCAACCGACTTTCGTCTATCGTCTGTCGCGCTCATCGCGCTTGCTACGGCGTAGATCTTGCCCGTTTTTAGAGCTGGGATTAGGCCGTCAAAGCTCATATTTACGATCTTGTACTCAAAACCCGCGCGTTTAGCGAGCTCCGCCACTAGATCCATATCAAAACCCGTGATATTATTTTGCTCGTCTATGTACTCAAACGGCGGATAATTAGCGGCCGTACCGATCTTTAGCTCGGCGGCGCCAAGCGTAGCTAGAGCCGCTAAAAGCAGCGCAAAAATCTTTTTCATTTTCTCTCCTTTAAATTTGGTTTTAAATTTAAGCCCGCGACCCGGTGCGGGCTCGCAAATTTACTTCAGGCCGTATTTTTCCATCATCTTGTCAAATTCGCCGCTCTTTTTGAGCTCCTCTATCGCGGCGTCTATCTTGCCGATTAGCTCTAGGTGCTTGCCCTTATCAAATGCGACGGCAAAGCCCTCGGTTCCGTCGGGAAGCTTCAAAAACTCTTCTAAATCCGAGTTTTGTTTTAGGTACTCGTAGCCGATCGGACTATCTGTTAGCACGACATCGATTTTGCCCGCTTTTAGCGATAAAATCGCAGCCGCTACGTTTTCTGCAGGCACGGCTAGGTCGCCGCAGATAGATTTAGCCGCGGTCTCTTGCAAGGTGCCTATTTGCGCGCTTATTTTTTTGAGGTGCATATTGGTCGCATTTACGTCGGTGCCTTTTTTGCGGATGAAAAGATTATCCGAAAAATAATAAGGCTTCGTAAAATCGACCGATTTTCTTCTCTCCTCGGTCGCGCTCATACCGCTTAGCGCGGCGTCTATCTTGCCCGTTTTGAGAGCCGGGATCAGCCCGTCAAAGCTCATATTTTGTACGTCGAATTTGACGCCTATTTTCTTGCCGACGGCCTCTATCATATCGATTTCAAAGCCTACGATTTTATTGTGCTCATCGATATACTCAAACGGCGGGTAGTCCGCGCTAGAGCCCACTCTTATCGTTTGTTGTACCGCTACGGGGGCTGCCTCGTTTTTTACTGCGGCGTCTTTGCTCGCTTTTTCATTCGAGCTTTGACCGCAGCCTGAAAGCATCAAAGCGGCGGCTACGAAAACGAAAAGTTTTTTAAATTTGCCGGCGGACAAAGTCGCAACGATGTTTTGTGACATTTTGACCTCCTTTTAGTGGTTTAAAATTTTACCTAGAAAATCCTGCAAACGCTGATTGCTAGGGTTTTCAAATACGTTTTTAGGCGTGTCGTCCACGGCTATTTTACCGCCGTGCATGAAAAATATCCTATTTGCCACGTTTTTAGCAAAGCCCATCTCGTGGGTGACTACTAGCATAGTGATGCCTTTTGCCGCGACGTCCTTCATGATGTCTAGTACCTCGCCGATCATCTCGGGATCTAGCGCGCTGGTAGGCTCGTCAAAGAGTATGACCTCGGGATTCATCGCGAGGCTTCTGGCGATTGCTATACGCTGCTTTTGACCGCCCGAGAGCTTGTGCGGGAAGGCGTATTTTTTATCGCTTAGACCCACGCTTTTTAGTAGCTCGTCGGCTCTTTTTTCCGCGCTTTGCTTATCCAAAATTCCCGCTTTTATCGGAGCTAGGGTTAAATTTTGCAAGACGTTTTTATTTGCAAAAAGGTTAAAGTGCTGAAAAACCATACTCACTTTTTGACGGATTTTGTTTATATCCGTTTTTTTGTCCGTTATATCCTCGCCGTTTATCTTTATGTGCCCGCCGCTTGGCTCTTCTAGGCGGTTTATGCAGCGCAAAAACGTGCTTTTGCCGCCGCCGCTAGGGCCTATGATGGCGATGATTTCTCCTTGTTTGATATCTACGCTGATACCATCGAGGACGCGTAAATCGCCGTAATTTTTACTCAAATTTCTAATCTCAATCATGGCGATTTAGTCTCCTCTCTAAAATTTTAACCAAAAACGTAAAGAACTTCACGCTGACGTAGTAAACTATGCCCGTAAAAATGACGGGCTCCGGGCTATAAAATACCGCCTGCAGGCTCTTGCTTTGCATCGTGATATCGATAACGCTGATATAGCCTACGACCGAAGTCTCTTTAAACAGCGAGATAAATTCGTTCGCAAGCGCAGGCAAGATGTTTTTAGTCGCTTGCGGAAACACCACCTCTCGCATCGAGACGTAGTAGTTTAGACCCATAGCCCTTGCGGCTTCCATTTGCCCTTTATCGACGCTATTTATGCCGCTACGCACGATCTCTGCGACGTATGCGGAGCTGTTTAGCCCAAGCGCGATCAAAGCGACGTAAAAGTTATCGCTCCAAGTCGCAAAAATCACGACCGAAAATATAAGAAGCTGCAAAATAATCGGCGTTCCGCGCAAGATATCGACGTATTCGTCGATGAGAAAGCTTAAAATTTTGATATTTAAAAATTTTAAAAACGCCAAAATAAAGCCCAAAGTTACACCGATAGCCGTGCCGCCGATAGTGAGCCCTAGCGTCACGCCGTAGCTTTTAAGGTAAGCTAGACGTTGCGCCTCGTTTAACTCCGTCGGATAAAAATAATAAACGCCCGCAGAGACGATGAGGACGAAAAACAGCGCCCTAAAAAATTTTTCGTTTAGCATTTCTTAAACCTTAAAAGCGTAATGAGGCTTAATAATACGAAAAAAAATATAAATTTAACCTTTTTTACGCGAAAAAATTATCTTTTAAACAAATTTATCATATTATCGTAACTTAAATTTAAAAAACCGAGGGAAATTTATGGATTATGCACGCTATATCGCCATCGCGCTGTATTTTGGATTTTTGCTTTTCGTGGGGCGATACTCGTATAACAAAAACGCCAATATGGGCGAATACCTGCTCGATAATCGCCGCCTAGGGCCGGTCGTAACCGCGCTAAGCGCGGGAGCTAGCGACATGAGCGGCTGGATGCTGCTTGGCGTGCCGGGCGCGCTATATGCCACGGGGCTAGCTACGATTTGGATGGTTTTGGGGCTCGTTATAGGAGCGTATTGCAACTACCTGTTTTTAGCAAAGCGTCTGCGCGTCTATACCGAGGTTGCGAGCGACAGCATCACGATCCCCGATTTTTTACAAAACCGCTTCAAGGACGAAACTAAAATTTTACGCATAGTCTCGGGTCTTTTGATTTTGATATTTTTCACGCTATATGTGAGCAGCGGGATAATCGCGGGCGGTAAGAGCTTTGAGAGCTTTTTTGGATTAGATTTTAAATTCGGCGCCATTTTTACGCTGGCTATCGTCGTTTTTTACACGTTTTTCGGCGGATTTCGCGCGGTTTGTATCACGGACGCGTTTCAGGGTGCGTTGATGTTTTTGGTGCTCGTCGCCGTGCCGGTAGTAGCGTTTTGTAATCTAAATTTACCTGACGGCGCTACCTTTTGGAGCGAGGTGGCTAAATACGGCAAAAACCACCTAAACGTCTTTTACGACCAAACTTTTTTAAGCATCTTGGGGCTCATGGCGTGGGGGCTTGGCTACTTCGGGCAGCCGCACATCATAGTTAGATTTATGGCGATACGAAGCTCAAAAGAGCTAGCCCAGGCGCGCCGCATCGGCATCGGCTGGATGGCGATAGGTTTAGCTGGAGCGATGATGAGCGGGCTTATCGGTTTTGTGTATTACAGCGAGTTAAATTTACCTCTAGCAGACCCCGAGAAGGTCTTTTTGCAGCTTGGCGAGACGCTGTTTCATCCGTTTTTCGTGGGTATCATCATCTCAGCCGTGCTTTCAGCTATCATGAGCACGATCTCTAGCCAGCTTTTGGTTAGCGCAAGCTCTGTTACGCAGGACTTCGTGTTTGCCTTTTATAAAAAAGAAATCTCGCAAAAAGCTCAGGTTGCCGCGGGTAGATACGCCGTCGTGGCCGTCGCGCTAGTGGCTACCGCGCTTGCTTTTAGCTTTAACGAAAGCGTGCTAAACGTCGTGGGATACGCGTGGGCGGGTTTTGGCGCGAGCTTTGGGCCAGTGCTGCTTTTTAGCCTTTACTGGCGCAGGATGAGCGCGCTAGCGGCTTTGCTGGGTATGATAACGGGCGGAGCGACGGTGATCGCTTGGATAGCGCTTGGGCTAAATTCTTACGTTTACGAGATATTGCCGGGCTTTGCGGTTTCTTGCGTCGTGATTTATCTCACCAGCCTCTACGGCGACGCGATAGATAAGATGAGCAACGAGCCAAACTCGGCCACCGTGCAGGACGAATTTGAAAAAATGAAAACGAGGCTGTAAATGCAAAGTAGCGTAAAATGCGGTAACTGCGGCGCCGAGGTCGATGTAAATTTGGCTCTTAAAACCGAGCTTGAGCTTGAAATGAAGCAAAAAATGGCGGCGGCTAGGCGAGATTTCGACAAAGAGATCGAGATTAAGAGGGCCGAATACAAGGCGCATTTAGATGCTTTAAACGCGAAGGAAAAAGAATTTGACGCCAAATTTGCCGCAGCCATAAACGCTAAAAAAACAGAGCTTGAAAATGAAATAAAAGCAAAACTCGAGGGCGAAAATTTAAACATAGTAAACGCCCTAAAAACCGAGCTTGAAGCCAAGTCAAAGCAGATAAACGAGCTAAATTTAAAGACGCTTGAAATAGAAAAGCTAAAACGCGAAAAGAGCGAGTTTGAAAGCGCGCTGATGGCTAAAACCGAGGCCGAGCTAAGTAAGCGCCTAAACGAGGAAAAAGAGCGGCTAGGCAAGGCTTTGGCCGAACAAAACGAGCTAAAATTTAAGCAAAAAGACGAGCAGCTAGAGGCGCTAAAAAAACAGCTAAACGAGGCGCAAAGGCGCATAGAGCAGGGCAGCGAGCAGCTGCAAGGCGAGACGCAAGAGCTAGCCATCGAGGCGTGGCTACGGGAGAAGTTCGTATTTGACGTCATAGACGAGGTCAAAAAGGGCGCAAACGGCGCGGACGTGATGCAGATCGTAAATACCCGCGAGGCGCAAAACTGCGGCAAAATCTACTACGAGAGCAAACGCACGAAAAATTTCTCAAACGAATGGATAGAGAAATTTAAAGCCGATATGCGCGCCTCTGGCGCCGACGTCGGGGTGCTCGTTAGCGAGGCGAGGCCGCGGGAGCTAGAGCGCATGGGGCTGGTTGAAGGCGTATGGGTGTGCAACTACGAGGAGTTTAAGGCGCTTTGTTTCGTGCTAAGGCAGGGCGTCGTGGAGCTAAATTTCGCTAGGAACTCCGCGCAAAACCGCTCAAACAAGATGGAGATGCTCTACTCGTATCTAGTTAGCAACGAGTTTAAGATGCGCATCGAGGCTATCGTAGAGGGCTTTTCTGCGATGAGCGATGAGCTAGAGCGCGAGAAAAACGCGATGAAACGTATCTGGAAGAGCCGCGAAAAGCAGATCGAAAAGGTGCGCGATAACGCGATCGAGATGTTTGGCTCGATAAAGGGGATCGCGGGAAATGCGATAGGGGAGATAAGGACGCTGGAGCTCGGGTTTGATGCGGGCGATTTTGATTTCCCGTAAACGGCGGATTTTAGAATAAATTTTTTACGACCGCTTCAGTCACGGACGACTAGTCCGCTCCTTTGCGGGTAAGAAAAATTTATTTAAACTACGCCTATTCTATCTGGAATATTTATCTCATATCTTACTAAATTTACAAATTTAACTCTGCTAAAATTTAAAAACGAAAGGCCCAAATTTGAGTGATTATGATTTGCCTAAAGATACCGAGCTTGATGACGATGAGAAGGTTCTGTATTGCTATCAAAATGTAAATTATTTTTTTGTCGTTAGGATGTTTATTTGCATGTTTTTGTTATTTGTTTTGTTTAATATCATAGACGGTAGTATCTTGTCTATGATTGCCATATCCGCCGTTTCAATTTTTCTATTTTACATTATGTATTGCGAGATATTAAATTATAAAAGACGATGCATATATATTACCAATCAAAATTTTATTACCGGAAATAATATTAAAACAAAAAAAGAGGAAATATCATATTTCTATACAATTTATGCATTCGGATATCGTCCCGTAATCGTCTTTTATAAAAATAAAAAGTTTTTGTATTTTTTATTTGTCGAGGATGATGTAAATTTTAAAACTGCGATGAGCGCTATTTACGACATCTCGCTTAATGAAGATTTTAAATTTGATTTAGTTAGTGGAGCGTATGGATTCGCCAAGAGCTATGCGATAAGGAAATTAATAAAATAGTGCAAGTACGCAAAAGCATATTGATTAAGCATTGGTTCGGTGTGCCGCCGCCGCGCTATATATTTTAAATTTGCAACGGGGCTAAATCTGCAAATTTGACTCGGCTAAAATTTAAAAACCCAGCGAAGTTCTGCTTTAGCTTCACTGCGTTCGCTACTGCTTAAGGCAGCCTGCAAGCAAGAGGAGACTGCTACCGCCAAGCATGGCACAGTTTAAACCCATCAATACAAAAGCAAAAATAACGTCAAATTTCAACAAACTAAATTTTATGTTTTCAGGATGCGGTCTGGGCGAGTAAAATTTTTCAAATTTAGCTTGCATCGACCTGAATTTTATACTTGCCGCAGCGGGTGCAACGAAACAGATGTCCCGCCGTATCGCCGCCCTCGACGAGGTAACCTCGCGCGTTTGCATTAGTAAGCGATGGGCTACCGCATTTGGCGGATTTTGCTAAATTGCTAGGCTTTGAGCTACGATTTACCCGCGCGTTTATATAAAACAAATAGGCAAGAGCATAAAGAAGCTAAATTTCGCCGACAAAGACTAAATAAAATCTAAAGTATATTCGCAAGATTTTTAAAATGATTGAAATTTAGAGGGTGGTGGGTTCACCAGGACTCGAACCTGGGACCATCCGGTTATGAGCCGGATGCTCTAACCAACTGAGCTATGAACCCGCCAGATGAAGTAAGGTTGTGATTATAGCAACGCAAAGCTTATTTACTGCTAAATTTTGATTTAAAAACGCAAAAATGTATAATACGCCAAATTTAATCCAAGGCAAAAGATGAACGAAAATTTAAACGATTTTATAGACGCATTTTTACTAGACGGCAGCAAGCAGAGCCAAAATGCGCTAATCGCAGCGCTAAAAAAGGCCGAGTTTTTAGCACCCGTACTCATAAACCAAGCCTTAGCAAAGCCTGACGGCAGCGCAGTTTATGAAGAGGAAGGCTCAAATATCAAATTCGTCCTGCTTGAAGACGAGGAGAGCGGGCTGAGCTATTTCCCGGCGTTTTCTAGCAGAGGCGAGATGATGAGGTGGCGAAACGATGCCGAGCAGGAGGTGATAAATCTGCGCCTAAAAGACTACGCCGCGATGATAGAAGGCGGCGAGGGCAAATACGCGGGCGTCGTGATAGACGCGTTTTCGCACGGTTTGATCTTAGATTTTGCAAAGCTAAAAGCGATGTGCGTGGAGTAAATTTAGCTAAATTTGGATGATTATTTTTGCCCTTAAAGTTGCCGATTTAAGCATAAAAGCAAAATTTAGCCGCTTAATCTGCAAAAAACGCCGATTTTAGCGGAGTTTTAAATTTGCGCTCAGCCCGCTCTTGCCGCGTTTTGCGAAAATAGGCGAAATTTAATAAATTTAGTAAAATACGGCTAAACGCGCTTTTAAAGCGCAATCTATCAAGTAGACAAGCTGGCGGCAAATCCAAAGGCGCATCGCCAAAGCGTAAATTTAAGGAGAAAAAATGAAAGATTTTAGGCAAAGATACGTCGCGCTTCAAAAGGCGTTTTGGGATTCTGACGGCGGCGCGGCTAGCGTTTTGGCGCTATATGAGTTCAAGGACGAGCTCGAAAAATGCGGCGAAAAAGAGGCAAAGCTCGTACTGGTAGACGTTTACGAGCTACTTGGGCTAAAAAAGAGCGCCTGCGAGCTACTCGGCAAAATTTACGATCCGAAGGACAGAAAACAGCTCAAAAAACTCGGCTATCTAAAGCAGTATGCGCAAAACGGCGACGCGGGCGCGATAAAGCGCCCTAAAACCGCGAGCAAATCGGCGCGCGCGAGCAAAAAGCCAAAAGCCGTGCCCCATTTTCGCTATCACCCGGATCCCGTTAAATCGGGCGTGTTTAAGGACGATATAAGCGTGGTTTGCGAGTGCTGCGAGCAGGAGACGGACGTTTATTATTGCGGTCACGTTTATAGCGAAAGCGACGTGAAATACCTCTGCCCGCACTGCATCGCTAACGGCAAGGCTGCGGCGAAATTTGACGCTACCTTCGTCCAAGACGCAGACGAGCTGCCTAGCGGTGCGGCTAATGCGCAGGCTAAGACGGACGAGCTTTTTAAGAGAACGCCCGGGTATTTTTGCTGGCAAGGAGAGCAGTGGCTTACGTGCTGTGATGATTACTGCGAGTTTTTGGGCGATGTAGGCACGAAAGAACTGCGAAAGATGGGTATCGCAGACGAGGTCTTTGCCCAGTATGCTCTGCGCGGCGAATACGACGTGCAGACCGTGCGAGAATACCTAGAAGCGGGCGGCTTCATGGCGGGATATTTGTTCCGCTGTCTGCATTGCGGTAAATATAAAATCAACGTCGATGCGGAGTGAGACTGCGGTACAAGCGCCGTAAACTCGCGCTCGGTTTTAAATTTACGCGATTTGCTCATCGGTCCGCGTTTTAGCCTTTATGGCGATTTTGCTTTAAATCTAGGATACCGTAAAATAATTTATGCCGCTTTGCTTGCGTAAATTCGCTATTTTGGCATAAATTTACTTGCCTTGGTTTTTGGGCGTTAAATTTATTAAAAGGCGGCGTATTAGCTTTACGTTTTGCGCTATTTTACTTGCCGCAAATTTTAGATTTTATTTATTTGCCAAGAACGGAAAATAGAGCCTATCTCTATCTAACCAAACTAGACGCGCCGTTAAAAGGCGGCGTAAATAATCTACGTTTGAGCAAAATTAGTGTCCGCATCGCTAGATCCTCAAACGGCGGCTTTGGCATTTAAGGTAAGTTAAATTTTAGCCGAGTATCGCGAAAATTCGGCAGCCCGCCGTGCGGTAAGCGCAACCTAGTCTTTGCGGCTAGCGTTTTTGCGTAGCGTAATTTATTTGCGCGCATGTAGGCTTATGTTTTTGCGCGCCGTGCATGCCTTAAATTTAGCCTCAAAGGCCGTCTTGCGCCCGCAAAGACCGTTTTTACCGCGGCAGCCGTCAGGCGCGGCTTTAAACCGATATTTAGTCGCCTTTTTTGCTTTAAATAAACTTACGGCGCGCGAGCGAAGGCAAAACCGATTTACTATCAGGCGCAAATACCCAAATCGCGGTTTTAAAATTATCTCGCATTTAATCGCCCGGCCAAACCATGCGCGCAGGCAAACGCAAAGTGCAGGTTGTAGCCGCCGAGCATCCCCGTTACGTTTAAAACTTCGCCGATAAAATAAAGCCCGCACACGCCCTTTACGCCGCAGTCTGCCTCTAGCGCGTCCGTGTCTACGCCGCCTTTTGTAACTTCTGCTCGCTCAAAGCCAAACGTCCCCGCAGGCGCGAATCGGTAGCTAAAAAGTCGTGAAATTTTCTCTTGCTCGGCTTGGTCGTACTTGCCGTACGGCTTGTCGCTAAGCCCCGCCGCACGTAAAAACTCTAGCGTAAAACGCCTAGGTAGCGGCAGGACGGTGCTGAGCTGTTTTTTGCTTTTTTGCGCGGTTTCTATGCTAAAATTCGGGCAAAAATTTATCTCGATCAGACCTTTTTGCCAAAAAAGCGAAGCGTTTAGCACGGCCGGGCCGCTTATGCCTTTATGCGTGAAAAGCACGTCGCCTGCGATTTTAGTCCGCTTATTTTGACTAGATTTCCAGGCTTTTGCATCGCCGTTTAAACTTTTGCCACGGTTAAATTCCATCTCTTGCGAGGCGTTAAATTTAGCGCCTGACTCGTAAAAATCTCGGTTTTTATCCAAAGTCGCTTCGTTTGCTGTTAGATTTAGCTCTAAAATTTCGCCGTTTTGTCTCGTCACAGCAAACGTCACGGTTTTTTTCGAATTTAAATCATTCGTTTGCAAGGGCACGGGCTTTAAATTCGCGCCGATAATTTCTCGGCATACGCTAAATTTATCCGCACTCACATCCGCATCGCCGCTTTTTTGCGGCGCTCGTTCCAGCAAAATCTGCGCCGGAAAGCAAACTCCGCTTAGATTTTTAAACCAAAACTCCTCTTTTTGCACGGTAAATCCAACTAGCGCGGGAGCTGGCGGGATGACTTTGATGCCAAAGCTTCGCGCTATTTCGTAGCCGACATCGCTTGCGCCTAGGCTTTTGTAGCTTAGTCCGCCGCTAGCTACGACGAGGTTTTTGGCGTAAAATTTATCGCCGTTTTCGGCGACGACCTCAAAAATTTCGTCTAAATTTCGCTTGACGTTTTGTAAATTAGGCGCGTCGCTGCGGCAAGAACCTTCAAATTTATCGCCGTCTAGTGCCGAAAAAGCGTCCGCAATTCCGCCGTTTTCATCGGTCGAAATTTTTCTCGCGCCTTTTACGCAAACGCCGCAAAATATTTGCGCTCCGCTTTGTCTAGCGCGCTTTAAAAGCACGCCCAAAACGTCTTTTGCGCCGCTTTCGCAGAAAAATTGATTCTGTTTTTGCTCGTTAAATTTTAGCTCGCCGAAAAAATTTAAAACGTCTTTGAAGTCTAGATTTTTTAGGATATTTTTGACGAAATTTGCGTCGCCTAGGTAGTTTGACGCGTCTATGCGGCGGTTTGTGACGTTACATCTGCCTCCGCCGCTAGCTAGTATTTTCTTGCCGCCGCTAGCGTTTTTTTCGAGTAGGGCGACGCTTTTACCGCGTAAATTCGCCGCCAAAAATAGCCCTGCCGCTCCGGCTCCGATTATCAAAACGTTGTAAATTTTGCAAATTTTAGCCATCATAAACCTTAAAATTTACGCGCGGCAAAGCTGGCTAAAATCAAAGGCTGTTTTTTAGCGCTAGAAATTTTTGCTCTTGCGCTTCGTCTAGTTTCATTTTTTCGTTGCGATTTACGAAAAGCTTAAATATCGCGTTATGGTCCGCATCGTAAAAGTGCAGGCTGTGTCCTAGAAAGCCCATAAATTTGGTGCTTACAAAGCCGATAGCGCAAATCGCGTCCTCTTTTAGATGGCCGCCTAAAAATCCGCTTTTGCCGCTAAAATTTAAAAATCCCTGCGCGCGCTTTGGCGCTTGGACGCTCGTTTTTATCTCGATGATAAACTCGGGCGTATTTTTGATAAAAAGCATCTCGCCCCAAGTGCTGATTTCTTCAAAAATTTTCATCAAATTTTCTGCGCCAACTTCCTTAAATTCGTCATCGCCGCGGTATTGCAAGATTTCGTACTCGCGTACGTTTAGTTGTTTGGCCGCGTCGTAAACGGACATCTTTTTGTCCTCGAAAAGCTCGTCGATTTGTTTTTTTAGATCGCTCATTTTTGTCCTTTTTGGGATCAGATTTTGATAATGGTATTTAAAAATAGCTAAAAACCCGCTAAATTTGCGCGTTTTTGCATAAGGCGCCGACCAAGCCGCAAATTTAGTCACCGGGCGCGCACGATTTTTTAAATTTGCTCCGTCCGCAAACTCGCTAAACGCCTAAAAACCGCTTTATTTCCGCCTCGTTTGTTAGCTTGGAGTTAAATTTAACGACTAAATTTTGGGCGTTTTTGTAGCATTCTACGACGCCTTTTTGCTTTTCGACCTCTGCCATATCGGCATTTACGTCCGCAGGCAGGTAGACGTTTTTAAAGATATTGGGGTTATCTAGCCACTTTAGCGAGACTAGCCACGCTACGCAAAGCGCGGTAACTATGGCAGCTAGCGCGTCTAAGCCGTAAAAGTTAAGCACCGCTCCGCCTCCGATACCGCCGATAAAATTTCCCATGTAGCCAAATGAGTTAAAGATGCCTAGAGCCGCGCCTTTTTGGCTCACCTTGCTAAATTTGGAGGCCATTGATTGCAAGATCGGCTCGTGCAGGTTAAATCCGATAAAAAATATAATCACGCCCGCGTAAAATAGCGGCTTGTGTCCGAGCGAAAGCGCGAAAAGTCCGTAGCTAGCGACGAAAAGCGATACGCCGATGATTAAAATTTGTTTTGTGATGCGCCTTGTTTCGCCAACCGCGCCTCCTACACCCATAGCGATAAAGCCAAATGCCGTAGCGACGGCGTAAATGCCGCTTAGATCGCTTTTTTGCATGCCAAAGTAGCGCACGACGGCGATGGGAATGATGATAAAAGCCGCCGACATCAGCATTTTTTGCATGAAATTACTAACGTTCATCAGGAGCAAATTTCTATTTGCAAGCAGCTTTAGCGCGGGAGTTTTGGCCTGAGAGTGCGTGATCTTGGGCTCTTTACCCACGGCCGTGTATAAAAGCACTATACAAACAACCGTAACCGCGATCGAGAGGTAAAAGAGGCTTGAAAGCCCGTATCTGTGGCTAAGGATCGGAGAAAGAATCATCGAAAGCGTAAAGCTAAGGCCGATAAACGCGCCCATCATCGCCATCGCGTGTCCGCGCACTTCCTCTTTAGTCATATCGCTCATAAATGCCGTAGCGACCGCTCCTATAGCGCCCGCGCCCTGGATAAATCTACCCAAAATCATCGTGTAGATATCGGTAGCGACCGCACAGATAGCAGCTCCGGCGATAAAGACGAGTAGGCCCGCTAGCATCGAGTTTTTACGCCCGAAGCGGTCTGAAATATAGCCGAAAACCACCTGAAACGCGATCTGCGAAATCGCGTAAACACCGATGAGAACGCCCACTAAAAACTCAGTCGCCCCCTCAAGCTCGAGCGCGTAGACGCTGATAACTGGCAAAATGATAAAGAGTCCGAAAAACCTACTGCCGATGATGAAAGATAGAGGCAAAGCGCTTTTTACTATCATAAATTTCCTTTTTTAAAAGGAGTGATTTTACCCGAATTTTGATAATACGTAAATTAAAGCCGAATTTGATAAAATGCGCGGGTTAAAAAATAGCATAGCGAAGTATTTTTGGGTTATTTTTACGGTTGCGCAGATGAAATTTTGCGTAGGCTAGGCACGTAGCCTGTCTGGCGAAATTTTAGCAAGCTACGTAAAAAGAACCAAAAAGACAAGCTAAAAAAAGGAAAAAATTTGAAAATAGTTTTAGCAACGTCAAACTCCGACAAAGTACGCGAAATAAAAGATTTTTTAAAAGGCTACGAAATTTACGCACTGCGCGAAATTTGCGAGCCTTTTGAGATCGTAGAGGACGGCGCGACTTTTGCTGCAAACGCGCTAATCAAAGCTCGCGCCGTGCAGGCAAAACTGCGCGAGCTAAATTTGGCGGACGAGTTTATCGCGCTAAGCGACGATAGCGGCATCAGCGTGGAGGCTCTTGGCGGCAGACCCGGGATTTACTCGGCGAGATTTAGCGATATGAACGAGCGCGGGCAGATAACGGGCAAAAGTGCGAGCGATGCTAGCAACCGCGCAAAGCTGATCTCGGAGCTAAAAGCGCTAAATTTGACTAGTTCGCCTGCGTTTTACACCGCCTGTATCGCGGTTAGCTCAAAGTTTGGCGACTTTACGGCGCACGGCTTTATGCACGGCACGGCAATCGACGAGGAGCGCGGTAACAACGGCTTTGGCTACGATAGCCTCTTTATCCCCAAAGGCTTTACGCGCACGCTTGGCGAGCTAGATGAGGGCACGAAGCTAAAAATCTCGCACCGCTCAAAGGGGCTGGAGCTCATAAAATACGTGCTAAAAAGCCTTGAAGCGAAATTTGCGCATTAAATTTAAAGCGCCGTAAAGCGTAAGAGCAAGGTAAATTTGCGGGGCAAAAACCCGGCTAAATTTGCCGTCCCTTAACGCTAGCGCGGTATAATCGCGCAAATTTAAAATTTGAGATAAAGATGAATCTGGTTTTATTCGACTTTGACGGGACGATCACGCGCGACGACTCGCTACTGGAGTTTATCGCTTACGTCGTGGGATTTAAGAAATTTTTTCGGGGGATTTTTTGGCTTTCGCCCGTTTTGATCGGCTATAAGCTAAAAATTTGCAGCAACAACTACGCTCGCAGGCGGCTGATGACGTACTTTTTCGCGGGTATGAGCGCGGATAAATTCGCTCAAATTTGCAAAAAATACTCAAACACGCACATCGAAGATATCGTGAAATTTTCTGCGATGGCAAAGATCGCCGAGTATAAGGCAAACGGCGACAAGGTCGTGATCGTGACGGCGTCGCTCGAGGACTGGCTAGCTCCGTGGTGCCAGGCGCAAGGGCTTGGGCTGCTTGGCACTCGCATCAAGAAAAAGGGCGGCGTGATAACGGGCGAGATCGACGGCACCAACTGCTACGGTGCGGAGAAGGTGCGCCGCGTGCGTGAGGCGTACGACACGGACGCCTTTGAGCGCGTGATCGCATACGGCGACAGTAGGGGCGACAAGGAGATGCTGGAGTTTGCCGACGAGGCGCATTATAGGGCGTTTGAGTGAAATTTAAAAAGCCAGGACGCAACCGAGCCTTGACTTTTGCGCGGTTAAAATGTCAATAAATAATCAAATAGTTTAAAGAAATTCTCTTTGGTCTCTTTGTCTATCTCGATTTTGCCTTGCTCGACTTCGTTTTTAAATTTGCTCGATATCGCGCTTGATTTTTTATCCATTTCAAATTTTGTTCTCAAATCGGCGCTGAAAAAATCCTCTATTTCTTTAAAATTCGGATATTTTTCCTTAAATTGTTCATTGTTTAGCATTGCTATAAATTTATCGTCGTTTAGCTTTGTCATAGCTTCTCCTGCCTTGTCGCCATCTACTAAAAGTAGCACCCTATCGTCTTTTGCCGTTCTGGCTAGCGTTTTTAGCTCATTTGCTATGTTTTTTTGGTCTTTTGCAACTACCATATTTATTTTGCTTTGCCGTTGTTCTGTTGTGCTCATTTTTCCAAGTCCATTTATAGGCAGAAACAGTAACCTTTCTTTGCCGCCGTGTTCTTTTTCGTATAAAAAATTCATAGCTGTTAAGTAATTGTAATCGGTTATCCCCTCGACGAAAATAAGCTTGTCATCGCATCCTACTAAGCTAAGATACTCAACCCCAAGACTTCTTTTTATTTCGGCTAGAGTGTCGGCTTCGTGATCGGGTATAATTGAAAAGTCATTTATGATCGTGGAGCCTTTGTCGCTAGATTTTACTATCCTTATCTCGTCAAGATGGCGAATATCTAAAATATGATTTGAATGAGTAGAAACGATAAAAGTTATACCGTGTTTTTGTCCAAATTCTTTTAAAAATTTACGAATATCTTTTTGAGCCGGTATGCTTAAGTGATTTTCTACTTCGTCTATCAGGACTACATCTCCGTTTCCTACTTTGTCTTGATATAAAAAGTTAAAAAATAGATTAAAAAATTTTTTAAAACCGACGCTTTGCTCGCTTAGACTGATGGTTTCATTGTTTTTCTCAATACAAAAAGAGATACTTTGAGTTTCCAGTTTTATTTCAAAGTTATAAACATCACTATCTGATTTGGCGTAATAAAGTTCATTGAAGCGCCTGTTTATAGTATTTTTTAAGATTTTATTTATCTCCTTTTCTGGCGTATTGTAAAAACTAGTGTCTTTGTCTTTTGATCTTTCGTAAGCTTTTTGTACTTTTGATATATCAAATTCTATAGCTTTAAACAATGCGATAAAAAATTCATTTTTCAATAACTGATCTGGTGTGGCTTTTAGATTTTCGTTTTTTATTTCATGCTCTTTGTAAAATACGATGTTTGGCACTGCTGTATAACACAACAACAGTTCAGTAACCAATGCTTTTATGTTTATAAATTTTGGAAGTTCTGGCTTTAGATTGTTGTAGTAATAAGCTTGTTTATTGAATTCAGTCAAAATTTCTCGTAGCCTATCATAATATCTTTCAAATTTATCGTATTCTCGGTGTAATATCGCACTACTTATATCCTTTGAAAGTTCGTTAAAAATTTTTTTATCGTTTTGCCTATATCTATTATTTTCTTTATAGTTTTCAATATACCAATCCGTAAGTTTTTTAAATTCATTTTTTATCTTAGTTAGGGTTTCAAACCATGGATAACTAGAACTCCATGTTGCTATATTTTCGCTGTTTAGCCAAATTTTAAACTCATATTTTTGCAAATTTTCAATATTCTTATCATCAGAGTCTTTAAATTTATCATTCAGATATTTTTTCAGTTCTCTCGCATCGTCTAAATCTATGCCTTCTGTATCTTGTTTATCGGATATAAATTTCAATTTACAAGATAGTTTTATTGCTTTATCGTGGTTTTTTACTTTATCAAAATCTTTATCAATAACCCCAAAGCACTCAAGCATATCACCGCCTCTTTTTGTGCTGCAAAGATAGACCTCTTTATGCTCGGGTAGTATTATTCTTATTTCTTCTTTTTGTTCTTTTTCATCGTAATCATGTAGTGCACAAATATCACTTGTGTTAAATTTATCATTTAAATTTTGTATATATTGTTGGGGTGTTAAATTTTGTTTTTTACTGATTGTTTCTAGTGGTTTTTGAGTAAATGTTACGCCAAAAATTTTATCTTGAAATAAATTTTCGTCTATTTCGGAGTCTAAACCTGGTTTGTTTAAAATATCCTCAGTTAACGTAATCCTTGTTTCGTTGTATTCATTAAAATCAAAAAAATTGGGCCTATCGCCCTTGTTTAAATCTACATTTTGCAAAGTAGCTATGGCGCTTAAAACATTGCTCTTTCCAGCATTGTTTTCGCCTAAAAGGACTATTAGCCCACCGTCTTGCGGTATTTTTAGCTCCGCAGGAGCGTCTATGCCTATATTTCTATAGTTTGAGATACTGATTTTACGCATTTTTTTCTCCTTTGATATTTAGCTTAAACCCGAGCGCATTATAAAACTGTTTCAACGCTTCAAGTTTTTTATCGTCATCGTCGCTTAACTCTTTTTTTTTAGACCTATTATTTGATGTTATTATTTTTTCGCATTCGAGCAAATAACTTAAAATGGGGTCGAAAATATCGACTTGAGTTAACTTTTCTATGAAATTTACCTTCACTTCGTTATCCTTTTTTAGTAAGTTTGTGATTTGTTGTTTTTTATCTTCGTTGCTTTGATTTTCTGGCATCGATATGTTGTTTAAGATAAACGATATGGCATCCATTTTGTTGATGTCGTTTTGGCAGACGTAGTCGAAAAATCTCAAAATTTTAGAGTCAAATTTATCTCTTTGTCCGATTTCGTATAGTTCTATAAATTTATAAGCCGTAGGACGGGAAATTTTTAAAAGCTCCGATAAATCTACTAGCCGCAAATCTATCTCTTTTAATCGCTCTCTTAGCAGCGGTTTTTTTATCATTGTCGCCTCTTTATTTTTTTAGAATCATAGCTTACTTTATAAAAAATGTCAATATATATTTTACATATTATGTAAATACAAAATTAAACAAATAAGAATAAATGCAAATTTTAGTAACTATGCAAGCAAAATTATTTTATGTTTAGTTGTATATAAAATGAATAATCTATGCATAAGGAAGATGATGCATGTTTAGTAATACTTTCGCGTATGGCGACTAGAATTGGGATAAAAAATTCGTCGATAACAACGCATATAAATTTTAATGACTCGCGATAGTTTTACTTTAAATGCTACCATTAAAACCGCTAAATTTCAGCCGCCGTCCATTCGCCTAAAATTTTACTAAAATCGTCTATCATCATCTTAAAGTCGTATTTTAGCTTGCTTTGTTTGCGCGCGATCCGTTTTAACGCCGTTAAAAAATACTCGCTTATTTTTTGCTTTTGCTCTGCGTGCGAAAGCTCGCTAAACTCGCGCTCAAAATATATCTGCGCGCCCGTTTTGCCCGTATCTTTTCTAAACGGCGCATACTCGAATCTATTTCGCAGATAGTAGCCGCCCGCGCTACGCTCCTCTTCGCTCATCATCTCGCGCAGTAGCTCCCAGGCGCGCTGTGAGCTTAGGCGCGGCTCATCCGGCGCTATGATGTAGTTCGTGCGGCAGTACTCGTCGTCAAAACTAAACGAGCAGTCTAAATTTATATAGTTTATCTCGCTGCCGTAAATTTTAGGCCTCATTTTGGCGTTTAGCGCGGGCTGGAGCTCCTTAAACAGGCTATCTATCACCGCGCGCGAGTTCTCGTAGCAGTTTTTGATGCCGATTGAGACGCGGACGGGATTTTTGGGTATCCAGTTGCGCTGGCTGGCTAGCTTGACGTCTTGGATTTGCTCTTTTACGGGGCGTTTTAGCGTTTTGCCGTTATCGTCCGGACTAGGGTTAAAAAACGTCTCGTTATCTTGCATACTTAGCCCCGTTTTGCGCTTTGACCAGTGCGCCTCTACAAAGCGTGGTTCGCCGCTAGCGTTTAAAAAATAGGTCATATACTGCCCGTTAAAATATCTACCGCGAAGAGCTTCTAGGCTCTCGCGCTCGCCCCAGCCCGTTATCGCTAGGCATTCGCAGATTTTTACGGCTTTGTTCCACTCGATGGCGTTTTGATAAAAGGCGTATCGGTCAAATTCCGCCAGCAGGGGCCCTCGCATTAAATTTAAACCCTTTTCGCGCAAAAAATTTTCTAGCTCCCCAAGGCCTTCTATCGCGTAAATTTTTTCTAAAATTTCATCCATTTTTTTCTTAAATTTCGGCTTTAAATTCCATCTTTTTTATCTTTTTATTATCTAAACCGTAAGGCTCTAGCACGCGGTTTAGATTTGTAACCACGTAGTTTTCGCCGTCTTTTAAAAAGCGCTGTGAGAGTGCTTTTAGATGAGGCAGCAGTCGCTCGTCCGTCAGTCCGCATACGGCTTGCAAGGCGGTCGTCACGACGTAGGGCTTCTCGTCGCTTAGTCCTAAAATCAGCGTTTTTAGATATTTGCTTTTATTTTTCAGCTGCCCTAGCGCATAAAAGCACGTAGCGCGAATGGAATAATTAGAACTAGTCGCAAAATGCTCGATCTTAGCTCCGTAGTCAAGCTTGGCGTTTTCTAGCAAATACGTATAAAAGCTAAACGTCTGCGCCGCGCGCTCTTCGTCCTTTTGGTTTAGGATTTGCGCGGCGTTTTCGTCCGCTACGGACATAAACTCCCTGCTAGCGGCCTTTTTGTCCTTTGCCCACCAGTGGATGATTTGTAAAAAAAGTAGATAATCAATCTGCGCAAGACGCGCTAGATAGGCCTTACCCCGCGCAAAATCGTTTGCGCATAAGATACTAGTAAGCTTCGCAAAATCCTCGCTATACGCCTCGTTTTTGATAAAACTTTCTATCTTATCTAAAATTTGCGTCTCAAAGCGAGGAGCTTTGTGCGTCAAAGCATCAAGGCAGTCGTTTTTTAGCTCCGTATCGCCTCTGTTTCGCGCCTCTTCGTAAATTTGCAAAAGCTCGCTCGCGCTGCCGCCCATATAGTAGCCAAACCCGCCCCCGCCGTCTTTTTGCTCGCCTGATATTACCTCGTCTAGCCACCTTTCGTACCAGTCTAGGAAATTTGACTCAAATGCAAAAACGGGCTTATCTAGGTCAAAGTCTAAATTTACTATCCGTCCGCGAAACTCGCCTTCTATCACGATAGCGGTTTCAAAGCTGCAGCCTTGCGTGCCGATTAGCAGCACGCCGCCTAGGATTTTTTCTTCATCGCTTTCTTCGTCGCCGCACTCTTGCTCGTATGCAAAGTCTCCCATAGCTCTCCACTGCTCGTCGCTCATTTTAGGGCGCAAAAGGCAGGGGTTTGCTAGATAGGGCGCGCTAAATTTTAGCGCGTCTTTTATAGGGTAGATGCCGTAAAAAGGCCCAGGCGCGCTACCGCCAAAGCCGTCTCCGCCGTTAGCGATCTCTAACAAAAAGGCTCTAAAATGAGCGGGCAAGCTTACGCCGTATTTTTTCTCTAGCGCGGCTAATTTCTTTTCTTCTATCGGCGCTTTGAGGGCGTATTTGTGTTTACTTGCGCCAAAAACTTTTAGTTTTTTATCCGCTTTTTTAGCTATTTTTAGCTTTTCTTTGATGCGGTTTATCTGCTCTTTCATTTTTACCTTTCGTTTGCGTTAAATTTACGCTTGCGTTTTACAAAATCGCGACAAATTTACGCCCTGTTTTTTGCCTTAGCGCCCGCTTGCGCGTTTATTTGCTCCGCATCCTAGCCGCAAAAGCTAAATTTACTCAAATTTAAACCATTTTCAGCACTTCGACTATCTCGCCTTTTGCGATAAATTCGGTCTCTTTCGGGATGATTAAAAGCGCGGCATCGTTTGTGAGATTGTTTACGATCGCCGAGCTGCCGAGCTTCTTGCCGTCAAGATTTACGTAAATTTTACCGTCACGATTTACTAAATTTACCGCCGTAAACTCCAAAAACGGCGAGCGTTTTTTGTAGTCCTCATCCATGATCGCCGTGATTTTAGGCTCGCTAGCGCCAAACCACGCGTTTAGCAGCACGCGCACGTAGAGCACGCACATAACCATCGCCGAGTACGGGAAGCCCGGCAGCGCAAAAATGTATTTTTCGCCCGCTTTTGCGACCTTGATGTGGCGGCCCGGCTTGATCGCGGCGCCGTCTATTATGATGTCGAAATTTTCGCCCAGCGCGCCCTTGACGAAGTCGTAGTCGCCCATGCTGATGCCGCCCGTGGTGACGAGTACGTCGGCTGATTTTAGCGCGCGGACGATCGCGTCTTTTACGAGCTCGGCGCGGTCGCGCACTATCTCGCACAGTACGGGTTCGCCGCCCATTTTGCGCACCATGGCCGCGATTCCTACGTGATTTGAGCTGTGGATCTGCGCGGCGTTTTCTAGCGGCTCTCCGAGGTCTTTTATCTCGCTTCCCGTTGCTAGCACCGCGACTCGCGGCCGCACGAATACGCTAACGTTAAAGATCCCAAGCTCGGCTAGCAGCGCAGTCTCGGCGTAGCCTATCATCGCGCCTTTTTTGATTAGGATTTCGCCCTTTTTGTAGCTTTCGCCGACCTCGCG
This sequence comes from uncultured Campylobacter sp., assembly GCF_963526985.1. Lineage (NCBI taxonomy): Bacteria > Pseudomonadati > Campylobacterota > Epsilonproteobacteria > Campylobacterales > Campylobacteraceae > Campylobacter > uncultured Campylobacter sp. The sequence goes on along the minus strand of NZ_CAURPW010000006.1, from coordinate 30,621 downwards.
CACGGCAAAGCCACTCGGCACGGGTTTTTTGATGAGGATCTTGCCGCCTGATACCTCGACGTTTTCGACCGGGATTAGCGTGTCTGCGCCTTCGCTCATTAGCGAGCCGGTGAATGTTTTGACGCATTTTACGCCCTCTACCTTCAGTCCTTTGTCGCTGCCTGCGGGTAGGTCGGTGATGAGCTCAAGCTCGCTTAGGCCCTCTTGCCACGCAAAAGCGTAGCCGTCCATCGCCGAGACGGGCCGGGCGGGATAGTTATCCTGCGCTGCAATATCTACGGCGATACGGCGATCAAGCGCTTGCGTGAGAGTGACCTTTTCTACGCGGTCCCAGGGGGCTAGCGTAGAGCGTAAAATTTCAAGAGAGGATGCGTAACTCATAAATTCTTTCATTTTTTATCCTTTTTTAATTCCCCATAAATGACGGATTTTAAGCTTTAAAATTTTAAACCCGTTTCGGTTACGGACGACCGGTCCGCGCCCTCACGGGTTAAAATTTTAAAGTTAAACTACGCCTATTCTGTCTGGAATATTTCTGCCGATTTTACTAAATTTAATCGTAAATTATGCTAATAAAGCACAGAAGTTTATTATCAAGCCTGCAAAAAGCGTACAAATTTAGTTATAATAACTCTCAAATTTAAGCAAAGGACAAGCTTTGAATCAAATCGCTAAAACTCCGCAAGACGTCGTCGCCTTACTCATAGAAAAAAGGAAAGAATTTACCGATCCCAAAGAATTTATCGTATCGTTTGGCAAGGACGAACTGGGCGAGTTTGAGAAGCTAAACGGCGATATGGATATGAAGGTAGGTGATTTGCTTAGTATGAGTCAAAGCGTGGGAAGCTCGGTCGGCGAGTCGCTAAAGTCGGTCAAAAAATACTCCGCCGAGCTCATAAAAGCAAGCGATAAGATAAAAGAGAGCGGACTGGGCGCGAAATTTATCAATTTCTTGCTCGGCAAAGACATAGCCGCCGAGCTGGCTAGCAAATATCAAAGCGTGTCAAGCTTGTTTGAGGAAATCACGGCAAATTTAAAGCACTCGATAAATGTTTTAGAAGCTAGAAACGCCGAAATATCTGAAAAACAAAAGGAACTCTCGCTCATCATCGAAAGCCTAAAAGGCAAGATAGAAATTTTAAGCAAAACAGACGAGCTCATCGAAAATTTAGCGGCAAATCAAACGGATAAAGAGCAGAAAAAATTTCTCCTCGAAGAGGCGCTATTTTACATCCGTATGCATCTGCAAAATTTGCGTCAAGTGCTAGTCGTGATGCAGCAAAGCCTCGCAAACTACGCCACTATCAAGCACAATAACTCGCTCTTAAGTTTCGCCACGCAAAACACGATCACGACTAGCATCACCGCGCTAAAAACCAACGTCTATATCGCAAGCGCCGCGCAGGAAGGCAAAAAGCAGCTAAAAGCGGTTTCTGAAATGGACAAGCTAGCTAGCGACGTCATCTTAAAAAACGCGCAGGACGTAAACGATACGGCGACAGAAGTGATGGCAAAGGTCGCAGGCGGCGCGCTAGATAACGAGAGCCTCGAAAAAGCGATAAATTTGATGATAGATTCGCTAGATAAAATAGAAAATTTCAAAAACGAGGCGCTACCGAAGATGAAGGAAAATATCGCTAAAATCGCGCAGATGAGCAAGACGCTAGAAAGCAAGGTAAATAAGCTAGAAAAGATAGAGCAAAGCGACGTGTATAGCATAGAATAAAGCGGAGCTAGGGTCAAATTTCACCTCGCACGCGGCAAAATTTAAAAACAAAAAAAGGTAAAAAATGGATCAAATTTTAGAGCTTCTTGGCAACAATCTTATATTTTCCGTTCCGCTGGCCATCGTTACGGTTTTTGCATTGCTTGAGATTATTTTGATGATGACCGGATTTTCGGTGCTTGAGCCGATAAACGGTCTGTTTGACGGGGTGGATGGTATCGACGCGCCCGGTACCGAACTGCTGGCGTGGGCAAACAAAGGCGGCGTGCCGAGTACGATTTTTTACGGGATTTTGCTTATGAGCTTCGGAGCATGTGGGCTTTTTATCGTTAGCGTTTTTTACGGCTTAGCCTCGCCTGCGTGGTATATGAGCGCGGTTATCGCCGCGGTTTCGTTTTTTGCCGCTTTGGCTTGGACTAGATGGGTGAGCTTGCTCGCGGCAAAGTACCTGCCTCAGGTGCAAACGTCGGCCTTTAGTAAAAAGGAGCTTCTTGGCTGCGAATGCGAAGTAAAGGATTATAAAATCACAAAAGAGCAAGGCGGAGACGTCAAGGTCACGGATAAAAACGGCAAGGAGCGTTTCGTATTTGCAAGGGCTGCTGATGAAAACGAGCTTATAAAAGGCGATGTCGCGCTCATAGTTAAAATCGATAAAAATAACTTTTACGTCAGGAAAAAATCATAAATTTAATCAAAGGAGAGTGGTATGAATATTGACGGGATGACGTCTTTAGCCGTATTTGTCGGCATAGGACTTTTTTCTATCGTTATCTTAGGTATAGTCTTTTCAAGACTTTACCGAAAAACGACAAAGGAGCTTACGTTCGTACGAACTGGATTTGGCGGCGAAAAGGTCGTCGTAGACGGCGGCGCTTTGATACTGCCGATACTGCATGATTATATCGACATAAATATGCAGTCGATGAAAGTCACGGTTGCTCGCTCTAAAAGCGATAGCTTCATAACCAAAGACAGGATGCGCGTAGATATCACGGCTGATTTTTATATCAGAGTGGGCGAGGATAGAGAGTCTATCTCTCGCGCGGCGCAGACGCTGGGTAAAAAGACGGTCGACCTAAGAGAGCTAACCGGCCTCATCGAGGGTAAGCTCATAGCCACTCTCCGCTCGGTAGCAAGCTCGATGGAGATGAAAGAACTGCACGAAAAAAGGGATGAATTTAGCTCTCAGGTCAAAAACGCCATCGAAGCCGATCTATCTAAAAACGGCCTTCAGCTAGAGTCGGTTTCGCTAACGTCGCTTGATCAAACGGCAAAAGAGTTTTTTAACGAAAACAACGCCTTTGACGCCGAGGGTTTAACAAGCCTAACGCAAACTATCGAGGAGCGTAAAAAGCTACGAAACGATATCGAGCGCTCGACCGAGGTGCAAATCGCGCAGAAAAACTACGAGACGCAGTCGGAGAAATTTGAAATCCAAAGAAAACAAGCCGAGGCCGAGGCTACGCAGCAAACAAAAATAGCAAATTTCCAAGCAGAACAAGAAGCGCTAAGGGCAAAAGAGGCCGAAAGTAGGCGCAAAGAGGCCGAGGAAGCCAAGATCGTCGCAAACAAAGCTATCGAAGAAGCGCAGATAAATAAAGCTCGCGCTATCGAAACGGTCGAGATAGAAAAGGCAAGAGCCATCAGAGAAGCCGAGATCAACAAAGAAAAAGCCGTCGAACTGGCAAATCAGAGCAAAAATATAGAAATCGCCAAAAAAGTCGAAGAAGAGGCCGCGGCTAAAACGCTAGCCAACGAGAAAAAGGCGCTAGAAGCCGCGTCTTTTGAAAAGATCAAAACGTCATCCGAGACCGAGCAAGCAGAGCGCGCTAAAAAACTAGCGCTAATCGAAGCGCAAAAAGAGGCCGAACAGCTATCTATCGAAAAAACCGTCGCCGCAAAGGCTGAAAAAGAAGCCGAGGAAAACCTAGCCCAAGCCGCTAAAATAAAAGCTATGGGTGCGAGCGAAGCGCTAAAAATCAAGGCCACCGCCGAAGCCGAAGCTATAAAGATAACGGCTGAAGCTAACAGGCTAAACTACGAAGTCGAAGCTAAAGGTAAAACCGAGATAAATAACGCAGAAAATATCGTCTCTGCGGAGATTTTGGAAAATAGATTTAAGCTTGCATTGGTCGAGTTTATGCCGCAAATCATCGCCCAGGTCGTAAAACCGGCTGAGAAAATCGACTCTATCAAAATCGTGCAAATGGCAGGCCTTGGCGGCGCAAATCAGAGCGGTGTGGGCTCAAATGCTAACGGCGGAGTTAGCAACGCCGGCGCATCGCTCTCCGATCAAATCGTAAACGCGTCTTTAAACTATAAAGTAAACGCGCCTATAATCGACGACCTAATGAAGCAAGTAGGCATCGACCTAAACGGCGGGATACAAAATATCGCCCAGCCTCTACGCAGCGGCGAAAAGTTAGGTAGCGCCCAGGATTTAAACGGCTCCGAGCAAAAATCTAATGCGGCCAAAGGCGGAAAATAACTTAAATATAAGGCTCGTAAATCCCGCCCTCGCCGGTATTCGACTCGGCTACGGGTTTTGAGCCAAAATTTGGCCTCTTGGCTTTTAAATTTTAAAGACTAGGCAATAGTGATAACTGCGGATAAATTTAAATCGTAAATGGTTTAAATTTATCTTGTGTTGATGTTTGGCTAAAGCTAGCTTAATGGGCTTGATATGCGGTTTGATTTGAGCAAAAATTAAAACTATAAGCATGAAATTTGCACGCCTCGTTAGGCGCTTTTGAAATTAGCCAAAAAACGGCCAAACAGGGCAAAAACCGCTCGGTAAACGGATGCGGCCAAATTCTTTTAGCAAATTTAGCTTTATGGTTTTGTCGCTAGAGGCCCGCGACCGATTTTTCCAAATAGCTCAAACGGTAAAGACTTACTTAAAATATAAAACTAAAATTTAGCATTAAATTTTTATCCTTACGGCGTTTTTACGTTCGGGTTTTTAAAAGGGCTAAAATAGTGTTTGGAGTAAATTCGCTAAAACTCTCGTTTATAAATTTGCGGCAGTTTCTTAGGCGACCAAGCGTTTCTAAATAGTAAATAATCAAAAATGAAAAATAAACAAAAGCCTTCAATGGACGACTTGTCGCGACGACATGAGGGCGATTTGATATTAAATTTATTTTTGTATTTACCGCGAAGCTGCAAGCGAACCGAAACAAGCGGTTAAATTTATCTAATTCGTATATTTTTGCAGCTTTTCAAAGTCTATTATCAAAATTTCATGCGGCGTGATGCGCCTGATGACGTCTTCTTTTATGAGTTCGTTAAATGCGGTGCTGGCGCTTTGTCGCTTTAAGCCCACGAAACTAGAAAGCACCTTAAGCGAAAACGGTAAAAAGACGTATCTGTAGCCGTTTTGGGTCAAATTTTGCTCTGCGGCAAGCTCGATGAGGAAGTTTGCTATGCGGCCTTTGGCGCTTTCAAAGAGTATGGATTTTATGATTTGGTGTTGTAAAAGCGCGATATTTGCGAGCGAGTCGGCATAGGCCTTTGCAAAACGCTCGTTTTTTAGCAGTTCGCCGACGTCGCGCACGTCGATGAAGTAAATTTCGCTATCTTCTAAAATCTCCAGCGCGCAGGCGTCGCTTAGGATCGTGATGTTGTCTTTTTGTAGGTTATAAAGGATAAATTCCTCGCCGTCTTCGAAAAACGCGAGCTTGCCGGAGCCGCTTTTAAATATCGCGACGCTGATACCTTCAGCGTAAACCGTGCTGCCTTTAGTTAGGACGCGGCGGTTAAATTTAGCGATTTCGTCATTGCTTAAAGATGAGACGACGTTCGTTTCTAGTAGTCCTAACCTTGATCTTTTCACGTTTTTACCTTAAATAAACTCGTATTTTAGCCTACGCAATATTAAATAACATTAAAATTTATTATCCCGCGAGTAAATGACGCTTGAAGCTAAAAAGCAGACCGACTAAAAGAACGAATTTATATATCCTTAAATAAAAATATTAATCTTTAAATCAAATTTATATCTACAGCCGCGTAAAGCCTCCCTGGCGCATCGTGGTATGGACTGCGGCGCCGATTTTACCGCGCAAAACGGCTCGTAAAGGACGGCAAGTTTTGCTTAAATGGATTTTTTGAAAAGATTTCAAAGCCCAAAATGCTTAAGCCCCCAGGCGGCAAAGCTAAAGGGCATCTACGATAAGCGCGGTATAAAAAGCGGGCTTTAAAGAGGTTTGCGATTTTTATCGGATAAAATTAAGCCTGCCGCTAAAATGCCCCCAAGCAGGTAGTTTGCTTTAGCTTTGCAAGCTTAGATTCCCCGAGCCAGGACGGCAACGACGCGGAGCGCTATGTTTAGCGGCTTTAGATTTAGCGCGTATTTGCCCCAGCTAGCGCCTTCTTTTGGGTCGCTTACGCTAAATTTTACCGCCTCGCGCCTGTTTTTACGGTTTTTACTTTACCTCTTTTATCTGCGAAATTTTGGGCTAAATTTTATCCTTTTATGAGCCTAAAACCGCTAAAATCGCTAAAAAATTTAAAGGCTAAAAATGTTTAACGGACTAATCCGAGAGATCGCGCAGGTTGCGAGTTATTCCCAAAATACCCTACGACTAAAAGCCGCGTACCGCCCGAATTTAGGCGATAGCGTCGCGGTAAATGGCGCGTGTCTTAGCGTGACGCAGCTGCACTCAGACGGCTTTAGCGTGGAGCTTAGCGCCGAGACTAGAGCGCACATCGCGACGGAAAATTTGCGCGGGCGCGTGCATATAGAGCCTGCGATGCGCTTAGCCGACCGCGTGGACGGACATCTGCTGCAAGGCCACATCGACGCTATCGGCGAGGTCGCGCGCATAGAGCGGCGCGAAAACGGGGTTGATTTTTATATAAATTTGCCCCCTAGCGTCATGCCTTTGATGGCGAACAAAGGCAGCATCGCAGTCGAGGGCGTGAGCCTCACGATCAACGAAGTTTTGCCCGCAGGCGTGCGCCTCACGATCATCCCGATCACCTTTCGAGAGAGCTTGTTTGGCGAGTTTGAGCCGGGGCGCCGCGTAAACGTAGAAAGCGACCTGCTTGCCCGCTACGTAGCTAGGCAGCTGGAGTTTGGCCGTGGTGCCCAAAACGGCCGTAAAAGCGAGATCAGCTGGGACGAGTCGCAGCACATCGCGAGCCTTTATTAGGCCTGACGGGTTAAATTCGGCGAAAAAATGAAGCGGGAAATTTTAGACGTAGTTTTTGAGAGCGAGCGCTTGAAGCTCGGCTTTACAACGCGATTTGGCGGCGTGAGCGAAGGCATGTACGAGGGGCTAAATTTAGGTGATCACGTCGGCGACCTGCCCGCAAACGTGACGAAAAATCGCGAAATTTTAGCCGCCGTACTTGGTATCGCGCCTTTTAATCTAAAATTTATGCGTCAAATTCACTCAAATCGCGTGGAAATTTTACGAGATTTAAAGGATGAGCTACCGCCTTGCGACGGCGTGGTAACGGCGCTTAGAGGCGTTACGCTTTGCGTTTTGGTCGCCGACTGTTCGCCCGTTTTGATCGCGGACGAGAGGCGGGGCGTGGTTGCCGCCGTGCATGCGGGCAGAGCGGGCGTAACTGGTAAAATTTGCACGAATGCAGTCGGGCTGATGAAAAGCGAGTTTGGCTGCGATGCGGGCGATCTGCGCGTATTTGTGGGCGCAAATATCAAGGCGCGAAACTACGAGGTGGGCGAGCTTGATCTGGGCGAGTTTAACCGCTATAAAAAAGATGGCAAATTTGATATTGAGGCGGCCTTGCGGGACGAATTTGCGCAGCTTGGCGTAGGGCGAGCGGAGTTTGATCCGCGCTGCACGTTTGAAACGCAGGAGCTGTTTTCCTACCGCAGAGATGGCGTCACGGGGCGATTTTGCGGGTTTATCATGAATAAGCCCATGCCTATGAAACGTAAAAATTAAACGCAATTTGCGCGCTAATTTTAAAACTCGTTGCGCCGTCAAGCAAAACTAGTGAGCGTTAAATTTTATTCAAAAGTATCTAAAATTTAGCCCTTAACGCCGTAAAACCAGGTATCGGTAAAGCGTTTCAGACTAAATGAGGCTACCTTTAGGCGTTTAAAAACTCGGGCAAATTTTGGCCGAAATTTAGGGCGCGCGTATCGGTAAATTTAGTTGAAATTTTTGTTACGTTTACCAAAAAGGGCTAAAATTTAAATCGAAACCTCATAAAAAGGAGCACAAATGAAAAAAATTTTACTTTGTTTGATTTTTGCGGCGAGCGCAGTTTTTGCGGCGCAAACGAGATCTTCTAACGAGATGGTAAGCGTCCCTACGAGCGCGCCTGCAAATTCGGCAAATAAGCAGTTTGAAGACGCGTTAGCGATGTACCGAGTTTCGGATTTTAAGGATGCGGCGAGACTCTTTAATCTAGCGTGCGAAGGCGGATATGCGCGTGCTTGCTATGATATGGGCGCGATGATCGCTAGCGGCAAAGTCGTGGCGATGCAGCCTGAGACGGCGGTTAAATTTTACGAGCGAGCGTACAAAATGGGCGATAAGCTGGGCAGCTACGCATTAGCGTACGCTCATCAGACGGGCGCCGGCGTAGCAAAAGACGAAGCGCTGGCGTACGAGCTATATAAAAACGCATGCGAGCTAGGCCTAGCCAAAGGCTGCAACGAGGCGGGCTACATGAGCGAGCGCGGTATGGGCGTGCAAGCGGACGTCAAAGCCGCGGCTAAATTTTACGAAAAAGCTTGCAAGATGGGGCTAGAGGTCGGCTGCGAAAACGCTAAAATTTTAAAGCGTTAGACCGCTAGCGTCCCAAATTTAACTCGGTTGCGCGTTTTGCGCCTTGCAAGGCGCGTGCCGAGGTTAAATTTGAGCTAAAATTTACGGCAAATTTTTTATAATAATCCCAAAACCCACTAAAAAACGAGAGAAATGCCATACGAAAATTTTAAATCAAAAAATCCTCTCGCGGCAAAAATCGCAGCAAACGCGAGAAAATTTGACGTCCAGACGTTGCAAAACGAGCAGCTCGTAAATTTGCTTTTAAACGAGAAAAAGATCGAGATCTCGGGTGAGCAAAAAGAGGCCGTAGAGCGCGTATTTACGGGACTAATGAAGATAGAAGAAAGCGTGCAGCTAAGCGGTTAGTTTGCTAAATTTGACTTCGCCCGCCTAATCTACAAAAATAAAACCCAAGCATCATCTAAAATGCCGTTTCTCCGCCCAAAACCGAAATATCCGGTTTTTATCGAATTTGATGTAAAATGACGGCGCGATATCGCAGTCAAAAAGCCAAAAAAACGTAAAATTTATAAAAATCCAAAGCAAAGGAGAAAATATGCTGTTACTTAAAAATGCCGATCTATATGCGCCCGAGCACGTCGGTAGGAGCGACGTTTTGCTCGGCGGAGGTAAAATTTTAGCCGTTTCCAAGGGGCTTGATTTTCGAGTTGAGGGTCTCGAGATTTATGACCTGGAGGGCAAAATTTTAGCGCCCGGACTCATTGATCAGCACGTGCACATCACGGGCGGCGGCGGCGAGGCTGGTTATCATTCGCGAACGCCCGAAATAACGCTATCTGGGATCATCCGCTACGGCACGACGACGGTCGTAGGCACGCTGGGTACCGACGGGTGCACTAGGAGCTTAGAGAATCTCTACTCAAAGGCTAAGGCGCTTGAATACGAGGGCATTTCGACCTTCATCCACACAGGCTCTTATGCGCTGCCTAGCGTCACATTTACTGGCTCCGTTACGCGCGATCTGGTGCTCATCGACAAGGTCATCGGCTGTAAGATCGCGATGAGCGACAATCGCGGCAGCTACCCGACCTCTCAGGAGCTAATTAAGACCCTGACGCAGATACGCATCGGTGGCATGATCTCGAAAAAAGGCGGCGTGCTGCATATGCACATGGGCGGGCTCGCGGATAAATTTGACCTGATTTTTAGCGTGATCAAGGATTATTCGTTTCCTGTTAATTACTTTTCGCCGACGCACTGCGCGCGGACGAAGGAGCTTTTTGACGAGGCGATCAAATTTCAAAAAATGGGCGGTTACATCGACATCACGAGCGGCGGAAGTAAATTTGCCCCGCTTCACGAAGCTATCGCCTACGGGCTTGCCAACGGGCTAAATTTGGAGCGCCTAACTATGAGCTCGGACGGCAACGGCAGCGTGCCTAGATTTGACGAAAACGGCGCATTGGTCGGCTACGGCTGTGCTTCGTGCGAGACGAATTTAGAGGTCTTGCAGGCCTGCGTGAAAAATAAAATCCTAACCATCCAGCAAGCTCTAAGCATGATGGGTAAAAACGTGGCAAAATACCTAAATTTAAATGGTAAAGGCGAGATAAAAGTAGGTTTTGACGCTGATCTTGCGGTATTTGACGAAGCTCTAAATTTAGATAGCGTGATCGCTAAAGGGGAGTTTTGCGTGAAAGAGGGCAAGCTCGTGAAAAAGGGATTTTTTGAGTGAATTTAGAGCTAGTCTAGTGTAAGCGCATGAATTTACTCAAATCGGCTATTTGTACGCTATTTGTAAAAATTTAATTAGCGCGGTTAAATTTGAGTACGTTTGCGCCTTTGGTTAGAAAATTTAGCTTGCGTATTTATTATAAACGCAAACCGCTGGTTAAATTTATTCATTAGATTAGGCTTTACCGGGCGGGTAAATTTGCATGCGGTTTTAGAGACGCTAGGCTTAATCTAGCTTTTTACTGTTTTACCGTTTTTGCTAGTTATTTCTTATTAGACGTATAACGCAATAGTCTAATGCGCGTAGTAAAAAATACTAGGCTTTAAGCCGGGTATTTAGCTAAGCGCATTTGCGGTTAAATTTATCAGGCCGCTTTAAATTTAAATCTATTTTACGAGTCTACATAAGCGTAGCTACTCGTTTTTAAATTTAGCGTTTAGTTTAAAGCTTAAAGCTCTTTTGCTCGGGTTTAGATTCTTTAGATAGCTTGTCTAGGTTTTTGAGTAAATTTACGCGTAGGCTAAATATAAAGCGTTTTTGAATCGCTTAAGGCGGATTTACGCCTTATAGACGTAAATCCTAAGAGGGGAATTTATTACGCGTTGGTTATCTCTAGTAGTTTGGTTACGCCGTCGGTATCGGTTATGACGTTTCCGTTTAGGACGTCGTAGTTTGATAGTCCCGCTAGTTTTACTAGATTATCTCCTGCGCTTAGAGTTTTGCTAGCGTCGGCGTCTCTTACTAGGTATGTCTCGTTACCGTAATACACGGCATATATATTATTTGCCGTAGTCGTACCCTGGCTAGCTAGAGCCGCGTTTATAGCGTCTTTTAGGTCGGTTTGACCGCTGGTAGCATTTGCATTTGTTTTTACGAAACCTGTTACCGAGTCGCTAAGGCCTATCTTGTCGCCTCTGCTTGCGTCGGTTATGGTTACGTATTTACTAGCGGTATTATCGGTAGTCGTAGACGCGGCTAATTTAAATTTATCATTACCCGCTCCGCCGCTGATCTCAAATTTCTTATTAGCCGTTAATGCTGCAGTAGTGATAGTGTCGTTGCCTGCGCCTAGGTTGACGGTTACGTCGTTGGTTTGGGTAGCACCAAACGTCACAGTATCATCGCCAGCTCCAGTGTCGATTAGTTTAAGATTTGTAGAGTTTATCGTTATGGCGTCTTTGGTGATAGAGCCCTTGATGGTTGTTAGTAGAGCATTTTCGGTATAAGTATCTATCAAGGTAACACCGCTAGCGTTATTATATTCGCTAGCGTCGACGCTTTTTATTTTTATCATCTTGTTTAGCCTGATGAGCATACCCGTTTCATTGCGTGCGCTTAGTATGCTATCCGGGTTTGTTATACCGCCTTTTAGAGTTATAGTTTCGGTAAAGTTATTATTTAAAGAACCCGGGCGATTATCGCCGCCTATACCGCCTCTAGCATTTATTATATTCGCCACAAAGTCTTTAGCTTCGTTGGATGCAGTTGTATCCAAATCCTTAATATATTGAGCCATTTGTGTTACCTGGGCACCGGCATAGCCTTTAAAATTTAGATTATCTTGACTATCGATTAGTAGCTTATCTTTGTCTGGAGTCCCGTATACTACAGGATCTAAGTGACTATTAACCGCCTCTAAGACATTGCTGAAGTCTAGATCTATAGTTTTTGCAAAAAGCTGACCTATTTCTAGCCGTTGTAGATAACTATTTGTTCCGGTATTTATACTTAGATGTCCTTTATCGGCATGTATTTCGCTATGTTGCCATCCCATACCTGGTTCAAAGTATGAGGTTAATGTTAATTTTTTAAATCCATTAGCTTTAATAGTAACGTCTTTATTTTCACTAAGTATACCTCCCCAGAATCTAGCCTCGGCATTAAGATTATTTGCAGAGATATCTATATTTACGTTGCCGTCTTTTGATTTGACCAAATCGGTTGCGCCGGCGTGTCCCACCTCTAAGTTTTTTTGTCCATGAGCTTTAAGGGTTACGTTGCCTCCTATGTTTTGTAGGTAGCCGATTTTTACGAGACTATCGCTCACGTTGGTAGTAGCGGTAAAATTTATATCGCCTTTAGTGGTGTCAGTTGCGCCATTAGCAATAAGCCCCCTATAAGTGTCCACGTCGTCATAAAAGTTCACGGTTTTTAAATTTGTAAGAGTAACATCGATACCTTTTTGTTCCGCAACTACTTCTCTAGGGGCAAATACGGCATCCGCGATACCGTTTGCCGCACTAACATTGATCTTTACTCCGCCTTTGGTGCCCAATATACTACCAAATTTCGTAGTTGAAGCGGCAACGGACGCAACTGTATTTATATTTACGGAGCCTGCGATATTCATCTCCTCGATTGTATGAGAGATTGTTTGTCCGCTATGTAATTTTAGCTCTTTATAACCGCTCGTATTGACGTTTAGATTTCCTGTTAAATTTAGATGTCCGTTTAGTGTGACAATTCCATCTACGACGTCTGTATTTGCACTATGATTTACGGTTAAATTTTTAGCGGTTATAGTGTTGCTAATGATACTGATACTAGGATTACCTAGGATAACACTTGACCCCGCCTGAGTAAATTTAGTGGTTAGATTTACGTCGCCTACCGCTGCTATGTGGCCCACAAGTAATTCTTTTTGTCCTACGGCGCTTACGGTTACATTGTTTGGCTTTGTATAGCCATCTCCTATATTGCCGCCAAATTGTACCCAAGCACCCTCTTTATCCGTAGTAGATGTTAGGCTTACGTTTCTAGTAGTGAGTATCTTGCCTGCGGTAGCTACATTTAAAAATTTTAATCCTTCTGCAGTTAAATTTATATCCTGCGTACCTTGAAGAGGGTATCTGCCGTCCGTAGTGGTTCCCAATTGAGGTAGACGTATAGCGGTATCTTCTCCGATACCTTTTAAATTTATCGCGCTTATACCCTTAAGGTTTGTAGAAGTATGATAGTTTCCTTTAGTTTCTATATCTAGGATTTTTAGATTGCCCGTATCGCTGCCGTCTAGGTTATGGCCGAAATGTTTATCGGTTTTATTTACTATTTTTACCTTTTCTAGAGCCGTAGCGTTATTTACGAACATATTTAGACCGGTAGGAGCGACATCTACTTTTTCTATGTTGTAGTTTAGTTCCTTTACGGTAGAGGAATCTATGGTTACATCGGTAAATTTATTTTCCGTATTCACGTTTACGTTTATCTTTGTAGAGCCGTTTGCTTTTAAGGTTGTGCTGATAGAGTTTTTGATATTTAAATTTTCAAAATTCGGAGTATTCGTTACCTCTAGTCTAGTCCAGTTAGTTATAGTCGTATTTACATCCACGTTTAAAGTTTTTATTTTTGAGTTAATGGCTTTAACGTGAGGATTTTGCCCTGCATCGCCTCTTACGCCTAGAGTATCTATCTCTTGAGCTCTGCTAAAGTCCAGAGTGGCTGCATCGACGCTGGAGTCTTGTTTTATGTTTAGCTCTTCTACTCCGCTCATTTCTACGTGTTTATTTCCGTATATCACGTTTTGTAAATTTACCGTATCCCTACCCGCTCCTCCGTCAACTGGTATGATTGCGGTATTGCCGTCTATACCCGTTACGTTAAACACGTCGTCTTGGGCACTTCCTTTTATATTTTGAACGCTATAATTTGCAGTTAAATTCGCCGTCAGCTTATTTCCCGTATAAGCAGACGCATCAAAGGTTTGTAGCGAGCTTGGTCCGGTTATCTCAAGTTCGGCGCTTCCTTTTACCTTGATAGTCTTTATAGAGCTATCGTCGCTAGAGCCTACGTGATCTGATATAAAGCCCGTTAGCTTATTTACTCCGCTTAGGGCGTTTATGGTTACCGCTTCTACCTTGTCGTTATTTACGGTAGTGATGTTTATTTTATTGTTACCGGTTTTTACGTTATCTACGGTTACTTCTTGATCGTCGTTAGATCCTGCTAGTACGTCTGTGTTATAAATTAGTCTTAGGTTTTGAGCTCCGGTTTGGCTTAGGTCTATGTTTTTTAGATTTAGCTTTACTTTATTTTCAGGATTTATGATATCTAGACCGTATTTATACGTAGAGCCGTCTATGCTTATAGTTTGCATATCGTGGATATTTCTAGCGTTAAAGGTTAGGTGTCCGCTAGTGTGATTGGTTAGTTTTAGATTCTCTATGTTTTTAACCTCTCCTCTATCGGTAGCTAGTCCGTAGAAGTTAGTATACATATCCAGGTTTAAAGTATCGTTTCCGCCTTTGCCGTCTATCTTGTCGGTATCTTTAAAGGTGGTTTGATTTACGGTAGCAGATACGGCTCCGTTAAATAAGTCGGCCTTATCTGTACCGCTTACGTTATTTGCATCTGAAGATAGGTTATGTACGGTAGGAGCTACTAGTGCATCTATAGCCGCTTTTTGCTCGTCTAGGTTGGTGTTATTTGTTTGAGCTATTATTCTTTGAAATAAGCTAAAGTCGTAAGCTCCGTTTTCATCGGTAGGAATATCTGCTATCTTTTGGGCTGCGTATTGCGATATAGCCGTTTTATTGGCAAAGGTTTGAGCAGCTACCGGATCTGCTACTCTAGCCTCAGCCGAGGTTGCTACCTCAAATAGCTTTACTAGAGTATCTCCTCTTGAGTTTCCCAGCTGTAAGTGTCTAACCCATGCATTGATGCCGTCTGGGTCTTGAGAATAGTCTTTGCCTAGTATGTTTTTATAGATGTTTTCTACATAGCCTCTATCGGTACTTATATCTATACCTAGGCTTGCGAAATAAGGCGGCGTAGCAGGAGACGCTAACATCTCGTTTGCCATCTGGGCTACTGTTTTAGTTGCACCTGCTGCTACCCACGCGTTAAAGCCCGCTCCTTCGGGGGCTCTATTAAACAACGCTACGTAGAGCTGAGCTACTTGCGCTTGAGTTACTGCCATGTGGACTCCTTTTAATGTTCTTAGTTATGGTTTGACGTCTTAAAGGCGGGTTAAAATTTAAGCTTGGAATGCTTTATAAACCAGCAAATTGGCGCTAGACATATCAATATTTGATACCTAAATTAGCGTGCGTTACGGTTTAAAAACCTTTTAAGAATACGTGCGATTATATCAAAAAAAGCATATAATTTAGTTAATCGCCTATTTAAGCTAGCATTTATGGCTTTTGCCGCTTAAATTTAGCTTTAATTTAGCTATTTTTAAATATAATCCAAGCTTCAATTCACACACACCAGTCCTAAAATTTGGTTGCGTTTGTTAAAAGCAAATGTTAATGGGTGTGGAGGAGAAACCTAAATTTCGGGGAAACCCACAAGGAGAAAACTCATGGTAACAATGAGAGATTTGCTAGAGTGCGGCGTTCATTTCGGACACCAAACGCGCAGATGGAATCCGAAGATGAAAAAATTCATTTTCGGCGAGAGAAAAGGTATCTACATCATAGATCTACAAAAAACTATCCGCTACTTCCGCTACACTTATAACGTCGTTCGCGACGCGGCTGCAGAGGGCAAGACTATACTTTTCGTAGGCACCAAAAAACAAGCTGGCGCAACCCTAAAAGAGTATGCCGAAAAATGCGGCATGCCGTACGTAAATCACCGCTGGCTAGGCGGCATGATGACGAACTTCGGCACTATCCGCCAATCTATCCGCAAGCTCGAAGTAATCGAGGCTATGGAAGAAGACGGCTCTATAAATTTATTAACTAAAAAAGAAGCTCTAATGCTTCGCCGCAAAAAAGAGAAGCTTCTAGCGTCTCTAGGCGGTATCAGAAACCTAAAAACCGTGCCTGATATGATTTTCGTCATCGATACCGTAAAAGAAAAAATCGCCGTTCAAGAGGCTAATCGCCTAAAAATCCCTGTCGTAGCTCCGATCGACACAAACTGCGATCCTGACGTTATCGACTTCCCGATCCCTGGCAACGATGACGCGATCCGCTCGGTTCAGCTTTTCTGCCAAGAGATGGCTGAGGCTATCATCGAGGGACGCTCTCAGCTTGAAAAAGACGGCGGCGAGCTAGAAGAAGGCAAAGAAGCCGTAAGCCAAGCCGAAAAAGACGCAGTCGTAAACGAGGCTGTAAACGAAGACTTCTCCGAGGACTTCAGCGAGGATGAAGAGTAATGGAAATCAGCGCACAAATGGTAAAAGAGCTCCGCGAATCAACCGGAGCCGGAATGATGGACTGCAAAAAGGCGCTAGCCGAGGCTAACGGCGATATGGAAAAAGCCGTTGATATCCTGCGTGAAAAGGGTCTAGGTCAAGCCGCTAAAAAGGCTGACCGCCTAGCTAGCGAGGGTCTTGTGAGCGTTGTTGTTTGCGACCACTGCAAAACCGCAACTATCAGCGAGATAAACTCTGAGACCGACTTCGTCGCTAAAAACGCTCAGTTTCAAAATTTGACAAAAGACACTACGGCGCACATCCAAACAAATTTGATAAAAGACGTCGAGAGTCTAAATGCAAGCGTAATTAACGGCGTTAAATTTGAGGATTATTTCAAAAGCCAGATCGCTACTATCGGCGAAAATTTGGTCGTTCGCCGCTTTGAGACTATAAAAGCGGACGACAAAGGCGTAGTAAACGGCTACGTTCACTCAAACGGCCGCGTAGGCGTACTAATCGGCCTTGCTTGCGAAAGTGCAGAAATCGCAAACAAAGCGGCTGAATTTGCAAGAAATTTGTGCATGCACGCAGCCGCTATGAAACCAAGCGTAATAAGCTATAAAGACCTTGACAAAGAGTTCGTCGAGAAGGAATTTATCGCGCTTCGCGCCGAGCTTGAAAAAGATAACGAAGAGCTAAAACGCCTAGGCAAGCCGCTTCATCACATCCCTGAGTATGCTAGCCGCTGCCAAATAGGCGATGCTGAGCTTGCTAAAGCTACAAAAGCGATCGAAGAAGAGCTAAAGGCCGAGGGCAAACCTGAGAAAATTTGGGACAAAATCATCCCTGGTAAGATCGAGAGATTTTACGCGGACAACACCGTTTTAGATCAGCGCCTTACGCTACTTGGACAGTTTTACGTAATGGACGATAAAAAAACTATCGAGCAAGTCGTTGAAGAAAAAAGCAAAGAGCTAGGCGGCAAGATCGAGGTAGTAAAATACGTTCGCTTCGAGCTTGGCGAAGGCCTAGAGAAGAAAAACGAGGACTTTGCGGCCGAGGTTGCGGCGCAAATAGGCTAAAATTAATGGAAATCTTAAAGGGCGTAAATCTAGGCTTTGCGTATGATTATACGCTCTTTGAGGATGTAAATTTAAGCGTAAATGCCGGCGGTAGCTGCGCCATAACGGGCGTCAGCGGCTGCGGCAAATCAACCATACTCCACATACTTTCTACTCTTTTGCGACCCAAAAACGGCGAAGTTATCTACGGCGGCAAGTCGCTTTACGATCTATCAGCAAACGAACTCTTGCGTATCCGCAGATTTGATTTCGGTATCATTTTTCAGGCGCACTATCTTTTTAAAGGCTTTAGCGCGCACGAAAATATCGAGCTGTCCTCCGTTTTATCCGCGCAAAAAATCGACGATGAAATTTTGGCAAATTTAAAGATAGACGGCGTAATGAATCAAAAAGTAGGCGAGCTAAGCGGCGGGCAGCAGCAACGCGTCTCAATCGCTAGAGTACTTTGTAAAAAGCCACGCGTGATATTTGCCGACGAGCCGACGGGAAATCTAGACAAGCAGACCGCAAACGAAGTGATGCAAACGCTGTTTAACTATATCAAAGCAAACGATGCGGCGCTGGTTTTGGTCACCCACGACAATGAGCTTGCGCAAAGATGCGACGAGGTTTACCGCCTCGAAGACAAAAAGCTCTCTTTAACTTCGCGTTAATTTGCTTAATTTTTTGATATTTCTGTCAAATAGTCTGTATGCTATTTTGCTAATTTTAGCCTTCTAGGGTATTGCTAGGCAGAGTAGATAGCTTGATTATTTAGTAAAATTTCGGCTTAAAATTTTGATTAAATCGCAGCATTTGCAGCGCTATATTTGCAGTAACGTCGGCAGGAACAGCCTCGGCTTTTGCGCGTAGCTTTAACCGCTTAAATTTAAAAAAGGCCAGCTTTGCCTTAGCTTGTTTTGACTGTTTTATCTTTTTATTTTTGCGGTAAACTCGGCCGTCAAATTTAGCCTAGTAGTAGCGTTTGGGTTTTAAAAATAGATCATTTTGCTAGCGTTAAACACACCACAAATCTATGTTTTATCCGTTTAGCGTTTTAAGCCCTAAATTTAGTAAAACGCAAAACCGCTTTGACCCCGGAGGCTAAAATAGCGGCGCGTCCAACCGTAAATACTCGTGGATTTTTATGATATAAAATCATAAATTTACGCCGTTTTCGTCGCCGAATTTTACCTTGCGCGGTTGCATAATCAAAGCTTGGAATCAAGCCGTCTATTTAGTAGCAAATACCGCGCATAGACGCATGGCTGCGAGATTTGGTTAAGCTAAAGGGAATGTAAATAAGGCTTTAACGACGTACCGCAAAACCAAAAATAACGTGATAAAAATAAGGTTAAATTTCACGAACTATTTTTGCGATAATAAAGCTAAATTTAACCCCGAATAAAAGTAAATTCTACTAAAATAGCCATAAATTTCGTATGAAAATCGGTTGGTTAGTCGCGCTAGGTTTTAGAAGCGCGAGCTAAATTTATTTTAGATAAAAACCAAGCCGAATGCGAAAATTTAAATCAAAAACGAAAGAGTCAGGTGGAGCTAGTCGAGTTTTTCGCACCCGAGCGCGTCATTACTTTTATGCTGCTGTTTGCGCGTATCGGCGGGCTGATGCTGTTTTTCCCGTTTTACGGGCACGAGCAGATATCTATGAGCGTCAAGACCGCATTTTCGTTTCTGCTTACGCTATTTTTGTTTCCGCTTGCTAGCATTAAAAACGGCGAAATTTACTATCTAGCCGTGGAGATCGTTAGCGAGGCGGCGCTGGGTGTTTGCGCGGGGTTGCTGCTTTACATCGTTTTTGCTAGTTTGCAGCTAGCAGGCGAGCAGATATCGATGATCATGGGCTTTTCGATGGCTACGGTGCTAGATCCGCAGACGGGTATCAGCTCGCCCGTGATCTCAAATATCATAAATTTCCTCGCTCTTATGACCTTTTTGGCGTTTGACGGGCATCATTTGATCCTGCTTTTTATCTCAAATTCTCTTACGAACATTCCGCTGGGCGGCTTTTATCCGAGTCCAGATATCGTGCAGTACGCCTCAAAATCTATGATAAATTTATTTACCTTCGGATTTATCATTTCCTTCCCGATTTTGGCGCTTTCGCTACTTTCGGATCTAATTTTTGGAATGCTCATGAAGACGATGCCACAGTTTAACCTGCTAGTCGTAGGCTATCCGATCAAGATCACGATCGGCTTTGCCGTGCTGATCGCGATACTAGCTGGTATGATGGAGCTTTTTAGGCAGCTGGTGCTTCGCGTTATCAACGACCTTCCATCGCTATTTTTCTAAAACTAAGCTTGAAGTAATGGAAAATATCTTAAAATATGCTTTTTAGGTTTATAAAAGGAGACTTCGTGAAAATCGTCATCATAAACGAAAATCCGGCCGTATCGCGCCTTGCTACCTTAGCGCTTGATAAAATCGGTCTTGAATACACTCAGATCGGCAACGCCGGCGAGCTTGACGGTCCTTGCGACGTACTTATCGTAGATAGCGACTCGGACGCTAAGGATACGAACCTAAAACAATTTGCAAACAAAATTTTATATCTTTCTTCTAAAAACGCCCCGACCTTCGAAGGCGCCGATAGGATACTGCCAAAGCCGTTTTTGCCTACCGAATTTATCGCTATCGTCGAAGATCTGGCTAACAAGAGCAAAGAGGCAGCTAACGAGGCTAAGGCCGAGGCTCAAGACGATGAAGTGTCGGTAAAGGGATTTGAGTTTATGGATGATTTAGGCGATGAAATATTTAAAGAAGAGCCTGCTCCTATTGATGCCGATGAGTTTGATTTAGAGGGTATTTTGGATGACGATCCGGTTTTATCCGGCGACGAAGCAGCCGGTTTTGAGGAGCCCGGCGAGACGGTTAAATCTACGGAGTATGCGAGCCAAGAGCCTGAGAGCAAGGCGGATGAGCCAAATTTCGACGAATCGGAGGCTGATAACGATAAATTTGAAGATATAAACGAGCAAGAAGCGCTAGGCGAACTCGATGATTTTGAAATAGCCGTAAAAGAAGAGGATTTTAACGGGCTTGATTTGGATGACGAGTCTGTGGGCGAAATAGCCGAGCAAAACGAGCCTCAAGGGGCTAAATTTGAGGCATTTGGCGACAGCATAGAAGATATAAAGAACCAAATCGACGAGATAGACGCCATGGACGAAGAGGTATTTGAGACTACTAGCGACGAGCCGGAGGTTAAAGGCGCCGAGGATGCGGACGAGCGATTTGTAGAACTAGACGCCCAGCCTAACGATACCGGTTTTGAAAACTCTCAGGAACCAAGCGTAGAGTTTGCGTCAGAGGATGATAAAGAGTCTCAAATATCCATAAGCGACGAAGCGGCCCAAGAGCATCCAAAAGACGCCGCTACGGACGATGAGATAAAATTTGACGAGACCAAAGAGCAAGAGATACAAGACGAGATTTTAGACGGTGCGGACTTTTTGGTCGATGATACGGACGGCGAAACACTTGATGTAAAAAACGAAGAGCCTAAAAATGATGAAAATTTAACGCAAGAAGCCCTAGATGACGAGGTTGCGGACGAGGGCTTTACGGTGGATGAGCAAACAGGAGCGCTAACGCCCGGCGATCAAGCCGATCAAAATGAAGAAAAAGAGGCTCAAAACGAGCCTGCCGGTACCGTCGAATTTGATGCAGAGGGATACAGCCAAATCGAGCAGATTAGCGAAAAAGATATGGCTTTAGCGTTAAACGAGAGCGGATTTGACGTAAGCCAAGTAGCGGAGTCGCAAGATAAAAGCGTAAAAATAGACGAAATAAAGGCTCAAATTTCAGATGCGGTGACTAAAAATTTGGAAGCCTCCTTGCAAAACGGCGAGCTACGAGAAGCCCTAAAAGGCCTCAATATTAAAATCAGCATTAGCTTTGAGGAAAAGTAGTTGAAAGGGCAAATTTTAATCGTCTCAGGCCCGAGCGGCAGCGGTAAGAGTACGCTTTTAAGCCGTCTTTTAAAAGAGGAAAAGGATTTATATTTTTCTATCTCGACTACGACTAGAGCGCCTAGACAGGGCGAAGCGCACGGCGTTAATTACTATTTTACGGATGAAAAAGAGTTTAAAAAGGGCATCGACGAGGGCGAGTTTTTAGAATGGGCATGCGTGCATAATAACTACTACGGCACTTCGCTAAAGCCGGTTTTAAGGGCGTTAGATGCCGGTAAAATAGCCATTTTTGATATCGACGTGCAAGGATTTAATATCGCAAAATCAAAGCTTGGCGGACTAATCACTTCCGTTTTTATCACTACGGCAAACAAAAGCGAGCTAAATTTTAGGCTCTCAAACCGTGGTACGGACTCCGCTCAAACTATCCAAAAACGCCTAGAAAATGCGGTCGGCGAGATGGAGCATATTTTGGAGTACGATTATTTTTTAGTAAACGACGACTTGCAAAGCTGCTACGAAAATTTACGCTCGATTTTACGCTCGATGCGCTTAAGGACGTTAAGCTTAAACGTTGAAGAGATTATTAAAAACTGGAATAATTGATAAATTTATGATAATATCACGAAAAATAAAGGAGAAAAAATGGGTTCGATGAGTATGGGTCATTGGCTGGTTGTTTTGGCGATTATCGTCTTGCTTTTCGGGGCTAAAAAGATACCGGAACTGGCAAAAGGTTTAGGCAAAGGCATAAAGACGTTTAAATCAGAAATGGAATCCGAAGATAAGCCAGAAACGCAAAAAGTAGAGGAAAAACAGGCTAGCCAAAGCGAAACCAAGGCTGACGAGACGGTAAAAACTGCATAGGCGAAGCATTGAAAGAATTAGTAATTTCCGAAATAAAAAAATTTATCGATTTTGATTTTGCGCTGGAAAAGCCAAAAGATAAGGGCTTGGCGCACTACGCTATGCCTACTTTTAGCCTAGCAAAACAGCTCAAAAAATCCCCCGTAGCCATAGCCGCCGAGCTAGCCTCTAAATTTGAAAATAGCGAAGTTTTTGAGGCTACGGCGCTAAACGGATATATAAATTTTAAACTAAAGCCTGCATTTTTGGATAAATTCGCCTCGGCTAGCCTTGCAAATCCGAGCGAGTTTGCAAAAGGCGGCGCAACTAGCGGCGAGAAAATTTTGCTCGAGTACGTCAGCGCAAACCCGACCGGTCCGCTTCACATCGGGCACGTTAGGGGTGCGGTTTTCGGCGATACGCTAGCTCGCGTCGGGCTTCACATCGGCGAAAATATCGCAACCGAATACTACATCAACGACGCAGGCAATCAAATCGAGCTTCTAGGCACGTCCATTTCGCTTTGGGCGCGCGAAAATTTATTCGGCGAAAACGTGGCGTATCCGGAGAAATTTTACCGCGGCGACTATATCGAGCCTATCGCAAAAGAAGCGCTAGAGAAATTCGGCAAAGAGATATTTTACGACGAGGGTCGAAATCTCGAGCTGGCCGAGTTTGGCAAGGATAAAGTGCTCGTTTTGATCAAGCAAAATTTGGCCGACGCGCAAATTTTCATCGAGAACTGGGCTAGCGAAAAGAGCTACTACGACAAGCTTCCGCTCACGCTAGAACGCCTAAAAAACGAGGGCGGCATCTACGAGAGCGAGGGTAAAATCTGGCTAAAATCAAGCGAAGTCGGCGACGAAAAAGACCGCGTCATCGTGCGCGAAGACGGTCGCGGCACCTATCTAGCCGGCGACGTAGTGTATCACGACGATAAATTTAGGCGCGGATTTGATCGCTGCATCAACATCTGGGGCGCTGATCATCACGGCTATATCGCGCGTATGAAGGCCGCGCTGCATCTGCTTGGGTACGACGAAAATCGCCTCGAGATCATACTTTCGCAGATGGTGAGCCTGCTAAAAGACGGCGAGGCCTACAAGATGAGCAAGCGCGCGGGCAACGTCGTGCTGATGAGCGACGTGGTCGAGGAGATCGGCTATGAGGCGCTTAGATTTATGTTTCTTAGCAAGCGCTGCGACACGCACCTGGAGTTTGACGTGGACGAGCTAAAGCGCGAGGACAGCTCAAACCCGGTATTTTACATCAACTATGCACACGCAAGGATTAATCAAATTTTCGCAAAAGCGGGCAAAAACGTCGCCGATGTTGCTGGCGTTAAATTTGCAAATTTGAACGAGGACGGCAAAAATTTGCTATTTGAGGCGCTTGCGTTAAACGATGTTTTAGTCGATAGTTTTAACACGCGCGCGGTAAATAAAATTTGCGACTACCTAAAGAGTCTGGCTGCGAATTTTCATAAATTTTACAATGAAAATCGCGTCGTAGGCAGCGAAAACGAAGACGAGCTTTTAAAGCTTTTTGCCGTCGTCGCTCTCTCGATAAAAACGGCTCTGGGGCTAATGGGCATCGCCGCAAAAGACAAGATGTAAGAGTCAAATTTGAATAAATTTAGAAGCGCTAAGCGGCGCTTCTAGTTAAACGCAAACCATTAAAATCCATGAATCTTTCTAAAATTTCCGCCGCGTTTTTCTTTATATTTTTGATAGCGATAGAGTATCTCGCCCTCACGCCCGCGCAGATAAAACTCATCGAAAACAGCTGGGACAAGGCAAATCATTTCATCGCTTTCGCCGCGCTTTACATTACTTTGCATTTTGGCTTTTCTAGGTTAAATTTGGGCGCAAAGGTCGCTATTTTGCTAGCTTACGGCATCCAGATAGAAGTAGCGCAGTCGTTTGTGCCGGGCCGCTATTTTAGCCTGTTAGATATCGTCGCGGACGGCATCGGTATAGTTTTTGGTATCTTGGCGGCGAGAATTTTGAACGGGCTTAAGGCTAGATTTTAAATTTAAAACTCCAAATTTGGCTAGCGCTAGCTTTTTGTATCGCGCCGTTTTGCTTTGTTTTAACTCAAATTTTATCGTCAAATTTAAACTAGCCCGCGGAGTAAAGCGATAAATTTATAAATAGTCGCTAAAATGCGCCGTAAAATTTAGCTCCAAGCGGCAAAAAACAGCGCAAACCTGCGGCTAAATTTAAACGCAAAATCCAAAATGAAAGAGTAAAAATGAAATGGCAAGACAGCAGACGAAGCGACAACGTCGAGGATAGACGGCAAAACAGCGTAAACAGCATGGGCTCGCTGGGCGCGCTCATACCGATTATCAGATTTTTACTGGGCTCAAACATCGGCCGCGTGGTTTTGGTTATCGGCGCAGTGGCGTATTTTATGGGCTTTAATCCTCTCGCGCTGCTTGAGGGCGGCGGTACCGGCGGTCAAAGAGCGGCGCTAGATAGCCCGCAGGAGAAAGAAAAAGTCGCCTTCGTTTCAGCCGTGCTGGCGCAGACCGAGGACGTGTGGAGCAGGGTGTTTAAGGCGGGCGGCGCGCGGTACAAGGAGCCTAGTTTGGTGCTTTTTAGGGACGCAGTCTCTAGCGCGTGCGGCACGGCGAGCTCGCAGACGGGGCCTTTTTACTGCCCCGCGGACAAAAAAGTCTATCTCGACCTTAGCTTTTTTGACGAGCTAGAGGCCAAATACAAGGCCGCCGGCGACTTCGCGCAGGCCTACGTGATCGCCCACGAGGTCGGACATCACGTGCAAAATTTACTAGGCACGCTCGGTAAAATAAACGAGCTAAAATCGCGCGCCAAAAGCCCTATCGAGCAAAACGCCTTGCAAGTCAAGGTCGAGCTTCAGGCCGACTGCTATGCGGGCGTCTGGGCGCACTACATGGGGCGCTACAAGATGCTAGAAGACGGCGACATCGAGGAGGCGCTAAATGCCGCTAGCGCGATAGGCGACGACGCGCTGCAGAAAAAATACCAAGGCCGCGTGACGCCCGACTCGTTCACGCACGGCTCGTCAAAGCAGCGCATGACGTGGTTTAAAAAGGGATTTGAAGGCGGACAGCCAAGCTCGTGCGCGTTTGAGATCTAAATTTGACTTTTTAGCTCTTTTGGGTTGCGTTTAGCGGGCGCGAAATTTCTACTCGGCCGCATTTGGATAAATTTAAATGCGACTTTTTGGGCGTCGTTTGGCGGAATTAAAATTTTTGAGTAAATTTGGATGCGGCGCGGTTTGCTCGGCGCGCGGCTTGTAAATTTAAGCGCAGCAAGCGATAAATCAAAAGCGGAGCGAACATGAAAAGAAGAGAGTTCATAAAGGGTGCTGCGACCTGCGCGGTGGGGCTTGCTACGGGGCTAAATTTATTTGCCAAGCGACT
This sequence comes from uncultured Campylobacter sp., assembly GCF_963526985.1. NCBI lineage: Bacteria > Pseudomonadati > Campylobacterota > Epsilonproteobacteria > Campylobacterales > Campylobacteraceae > Campylobacter > uncultured Campylobacter sp. Next base: position 5,111 of record NZ_CAURPW010000006.1, on the reverse strand, counting down.
AACCAGACCTGCGCGGCAAATTTAACGGACGCAGTAGCTAAGACGCTAAAAAACCTCGGCAAAGCTTGCCGCCATGACGCCCTATCTCACGCTAAATAATAGAATTTTGATGCCGATTACCCGGCTCAGCGCAGATAAATTTGACGGCTCAAAGGATCAAAACGCGCTGGCGGTGGCCTAGGCCACCGCCTGATCGATACGGACGGGGCGAGGAGGGCGCAGTAGCTGCGTTTGCGACTAGCGCGCGAGGATGCCGCGCGGGTAGCCGAGGCTTTAGCAAAAACTAGGCTAAATCCTGATTTGCTCCCTAAATTTAGCGAGTTTTAAGGCTTAGCGGATGAGCTTTGACAGTTTGACAGGGGGCGCGCGTTTTGGCGGTATAAATTTAAGCTTTTAAACTTGCTAAATTTTGCCGTCTTAATTTACCGCCTCATTGTGCAAATTCACGAGGTCTTTTTGCCGAGCTTTTTTAAATTTACCGCTTTTAAATCGGCTTTGTCAAAAGAGCGCTTTTGGGTAAATTTTACCCCCCCCCACCCCAAAAAAAAGCGTTTGAAGGTAGCAAATTTAGCCTTAAATTTAAACCGACCTGATAAAATCTCCAAGCGGCGCGGTAGTCGCGGCAAATAAAATCCAAAGGAAATCGATGCAAAATCAAGAACGCGAAGCTCTTAAAAAGGAATGGAACGAAAAGGGCGAGAAATACGCCAAAGAGGTAAACGATATGGTGGCCTTTGCCGAGGCGCACGGCTGGGATGCGTATAAAGGCGAGGAGCCCGTAGATGAGCGCGCGCATCTGGGCGAGGCGGTTTTTGCGCTGCTAAAAGAAGCCAACGAGCGGGGCGAAACGGAGAAGTTTAGAGCCGATTTTCCGCCCTCAAACGTCATCTTTGAGGAGCGCGAGGACGAAGCGGACGATGCTGATGAGAAGGATAAGATAGAAGACAAGCTGGGGGTCGTCGATCAAATTTGTTCTTTGCGGGGCGAGAACGCCATTTTTGTCGTCTTGCAGAGCGAGTCTGAAGGCTGGCACAAAACGCTGTATCTGCTAGAAGGCGAGCGCGTTAGCGTTATCGCAAAGGACGTCATCGCCGTGGGTAAGTCAAAGCGAAACGAAATTTACGCCCTGCTTAGGAGAGGCGAGGTCGAGCTCATAAAAGGCTACGACGGCAAGGGCGGCGGCGAGACTATCGCGAAATTTAACTGCGAAGCGACGATAAGCTACGAGGACGTCGAGATTTTGCCGTTTAACGACGGCAGTAAGGCGCTTTTGGTTTCTTGCGACGGGATATTTTTGGTTTGGGACGGCGGCGCAAAACTCATCCATCCCGTCCGCAAGGAGTATGCTTATATCGCTATGGCAAACGCCGCTTTATCAAACGACAACGAGCTAATCGCGCTGGGCGATCAAGACGAGGGGCATTTTGTAACAAACGCGCAAGGCGAAATGCTGGGCGAGATATATCCGCAAAGCTCCTATCCGCACTTTTGCCTCTTTAGCGCGGACGATACGCAGCTCATCACAAACTCCTGCCACTTTTACAACGGCGTTACGATCGGCGTGGATAGGGCGGCGCTAAAGCGCGGAGCGCAGATACATCGCGATAGGGATTTTACGCTAGTAGACGACGAGATGCGCGTATACGCGGGCGTAGCGACGCAGGACTTTTACATCCTGGGCGATGCATACGGCTACATCAGAGCAGTCGGCAAGGACGGGCATAAAATTTGGCGCCACTATCTGGGCGGCACGATAAAGTCTATGGCGTTAAGCGAGGACGGGGACGTGCTATTTGTGGGCACATACGGCGGCAGGCTGCATAAGCTACGCCTAGGTGCGGGCCAAGACAGCCACACGATCGGCAACGGCAACCACAAAGAGGAATTTAGACTGATTGCTTACGAGGATAAAATTTATCGGTGGTAAATTTTACGGCACGCGATATGACAGCTCAAATTTTATCGTTTTTAAAATGCCGGTCTTGACGAGTAAAATGCGGAGCTAAGATTTAACAAATTTATCAAAAGCGAAGTATTTTTGCCGCGAGACCGCTAAAATTCGGCTCAAATTTACGCGTCGGTAAAAAGCGCGCGAACAAAAAACTACGCAAATGCCAAAAATACAGGCGGCGAAATCAAACATAAAGGCGCAAAACGATCCTCTAAAACAAAGATGTAGCGCCAAAAAGCAGCGCGGCGACAAAATTTATGAATCTCATCGCCGCAAAATTATCAGTCGTTACTTGCCGATCGTATCGGCGTCAAGCGTGCCTCCAAGTATGCTTTTGATAAAAGAAACGGTCGCAAAGCGCGCGGCCGGCAAATTTATGAGCGTGTGCGGAGCATTGGGCAAGAGTAAAACTATCGCGTTTTTCTTGTCGCCATAGGCTACGGCGCAGTTTCCGGTGGCGTTTTCGTTGCCTAGATAGCTATTTTTTTGAGAAAAATATTTATCCTGATCGCTTACTAAATTTAAAACTGGCGTATTGCTAAGCGCCGTTTTGTGCTCTTTTACAAAGTAATTCTCCTCGCACGACCAAGAGTTTATAATCTTGCCCAAAAAGTCCTTGCCCTCGTATCTGGCTACAGCCACCGCGCCTTCGCTGGTGCCGGCTAAAAACAGCTTGCTCGTATCCGCCCATTCCGTGTTTCTTAGCGCATTCAGGGCGACTTTGATTTCGCTAGAGCGCAGCGAATGGACCTTTTCATAAATTTCCTTATCTGCCGGAGATTTGTACGTTATCCTGTTTTCCAGAGCCATACTATCAAACATAAAGCTTGCTATGCCCTCTTTTGCTAGCCACTCTTGCCATTTGTCAAGGCCTATTTTGTTGTTGATACCGGATGAGCCGTGTAGGAAAACTACGACCGGCGCTTTGGCCTGCGTCTTTGGGGCGTCTTTAAAAAGTCCGACGTAAATATCGCCGCCCGTGACGTTTTTTGGAAGCGCGATCTGAGCCTGCGCTATGCCCTTTCTGGCTGACTCGCTCGTGTGTGAGTACGCGTCGCCCGCAAACAAATGCGCCGCAAAGAGCGCAATCAATAAAACAAAAGTTTTTCCAAACATAAGCATCCTTTATCTTGACTTTGATCGATTATATAAAAAATAGATTTAAGGCAGGCTTTTAATTTATAAAACAATCGCTAAAAAACAGGAAAAATTCGCGGTAGCCGGCTTTTAAATTTCGGCGCTAAAACCGCCTTGACCGTAGCGTGCAAAAATCGGTTGTCTGCGTATTAAAAAGTTCAAATTTAGCCTCTTTTTGCCCGTTTTTGTAAAACCAAAGCGCGGTCAAACGAGTCTAATTAGTGCTTTACGGTCCCCGCTTGCTATCCGCTTTTTACCAAATTCTTGGGCGAAATTTAGGTCGCGCATCCCGCCTTTTTACCTGCTTGGGAAGCCAAATTTGACCGCAAACTTTCCTTCTTGATCGTCGGTCTCAAAGTCAAATTTTGCAAGATAATTTTTGATTTTTTAGCACGGGAAAAATTTAGCGTAAATTTTTAGTTCCATTTTTTGTTCCGTGGATTAAATTTGCTGGCTTCGCACTCACTGCTGGCCGGAGCCACCCAGCGAAATTGCGTCCAAAAATAGCTTCCTAAAACCGGTCAAATTTAAATAAGGAGAAAAGCCTGTGCATCGGCTTTTGGCTCAAATAATCAAGCGTGTAGCCTTGCGAGATCAAGCAAATTTGCCGTTTGCAGTGGTCGCGACTTCGGTCAAATTTGCCGTCCGCTTTGCGTTTTGGCAAATTTGACGCTATCCGTGCGGCGAGCTAAATTTGGCTTAGGCTTTCGCCTCTTTTAGCTTGCTTAAAAACTCTTCGATGTTGTATTTAACACGGTACTGCGCACTCATGAGGTGGATGAGTATGTCGCCAAGATCGATTACGACCCAGTCGCCGGAGCTTTCGATGCCTAAAAATTGCTCGCCTTCGTCCTTTAGCCCCTCTTTTAGGTCGTCGGTTAGCGAGTAGGCGTGGCGCTCGCCCATCGTGGTGGCGATGATGACGCATTTTGCTATGTATTCGCGCCCGCTCATGTCGATAGCTTCGATGGCTTCGGCCTTTTTGGCGTCTAGGATTTTGATGATTCGTTCGATTCTTTCTTGCATGTTTTTCCTTGATAAAATTTCGCCGCCTCGTCCGCTATACACGGTATCATCAGGTTTTTGTCCAAATTTTGCCTGATTTGCGAGGACGAAACGGGCGCGTTTATGTTTAAAATTTTAAAATTTTCAGGCACGGCTACGTCGCCGCGGCTAGCTATGACGAAAGTCGCGAGCCTAAAGAGCTCGTCTATCTCGTGCCATTTATCTAGGCTGGCTAGGTGATCGGCGCCGATGATGAGATAAAGCTCGCTCACAGCGTAAATTTGCCGCATATGCCGCACGCTCTCTATCGTCGGCACGGGGCGATTTTGCGCGATCTCGTAGTCGCTCACGCAGACCTTATGCAGCGCGCCCCAAGCCTCGTTCGCCCACTTTAGCCGAAGTAGCGGCGGGGCCGAAAACTCGCTCTTAAACGGGCTGATAAAGGTCGGCATGATGATGAGCTTATCCGCGTCTAGCTGCTCTAGCGCGGCTTTGATGACGGCGTCGTGCCCGAGATGAGGCGGGTCGAAACTACCGCCGAAAAGCGCGATTTTCATAAATTTGCCTTTAAAATTTCGGTGCAGTTTATCGAATTTGAAGTGAATTTCGGTTGAAAATCAAAAAAATCGCCGATAAAGCGCAAATTAAATGGAGATTTTGTAAAATTTGGGGATTTTTAGGCTTTGACGGGCTTGCTTTTGGCGTCCGTGCAGGGTCAAATTTGCAAAGGCGGGCTTTGGGGCGGCTTAAATTTACGTGCTTAGCGACGAGTAGAGGCGGGTAAATTTAACGCGCAAAAAGCTAAAAGCATGAAAATAACCTTTCCGCGCGCTCTAAAGCGACCGGAAAATCCAGCACAAGGAGCTAAACATGGTAAAAATCGCGATCAACGGTTTTGGACGTATCGGCAGGTGCGCTGCTCGTATTATTTTAGAGCGAAAGGGCGTTGAGCTTGTCGCTATTAACGACACGGCGACGCGCGACATGACGCGCTATCTGCTCAAATACGACAGCGTGC